>DAHXOM010000256.1 GCA_027364825.1 bacterium
CTGCCGATAAGGTAGCTTATGCTTCACTGCTCTACAAATCACCGTCCGATAAATTCTATAAAGCCATATTTTTAAAGAGAGCATCCGGCGATACCTTTTCAGGTACCATACCGGCAACGGATATAAATCCTCCAAAGATACTCTACTATATTAACGTCGTGGATACAGACGGACAGTCCCATTTATTATTCATGGGTCCGAATAACCCTCAAATCGTGGATATAGGAGAGGTCAATGTAAAATCAGCGGAAGAGGCAGCAGCCCTTGAACAGGAGCTTGCCCTGTTCAGCTCCGAAGACGTGGTTTATTCCGCTGCGAAGCATAAACAGAAGATTACGATGGCACCTGCATCAGTCACGGTCCTTACACGGGAAGACATAAAGAGCGTCGGACTATCGCTTTCCGATATACTCAGGACCGTTCCGGGTATGGATGTTTCCTACATTAACCCTGGCTATACGATCTTCAATGAAAGAGGTTACGGTACAGAGGAAAACAACCTCATGCTTGTTCTGGTCAACGGCAGAGTATTAAATAACACATTTTACGGACCTCCGTTTATCGAAAGTCTGCCAATCCCGTTTGATGATATTGAAAGGATAGAGATTATACGAGGTGCGAGTTCGTCCCTGTATGGTGCTGATGCTGTGACCGGTATCATCAGTATAACAACCAGACAACCGAAGGCCAGCCCGACTTTTACCATCTCCGGTATTGGCGGACTATCAAGTGAACAGCCACAAAAATTTTTCAGTGCCTTTGATACCTACGTAGAAGCGCAGGGGCAAACAGGCACAACAGGGTTTTTAAGTGCTATAGGTTACAAAACAGCACCTGACTTCGAAAACCCGGGCCATAATTCAGCCCTTGTCCCAAAGGCATGGTTCTATGTAACCCATGATTTTTCCAATGACCTTAATGCCTCACTCGAAGCCGGATACGACAAACCTCAATTCGTTCTCTATACACTCCTTCAGAACCTATGGACCTATGCACAGGAAACCTACATAAAACCGCACATTGAATACAAAAATCTTAAGATAGATGCATACTGGTTTGGATTTAACGTAAATGTGCCCCTTTTCATCACACCGTATGGTACCACTCTGGATTTAATCGGGCAAAACCTTTCCGGCACTACAAACACCTATAATATCGATGTACAGTACAATCTTCCCGAAATACCGTACAATAAGGTTATCGTAGGCTTAAATTCAAACTACAATACCTATACATTCCCTGCATTACAGTCTTCGTACAACGGTATTGATCTGACAAAAGAGTTTTTATACGGCGGGTTTATCCATGACGAGGTAGGTCCGTTTTATGATTTTCTCCTCACCCTTGATGCACGGTATGATCACTACTCTGTAACACCGGCCGGCTTAAGCTACCGGGGAAACCTCTCGTACGCTATAACCTCCGGACAAACACTCAGGGTATCCTACGGAAACGCTTTTAGAAAGCCTATCTACGTAGAATCACAATTTATACCAAAGGTATCCTCATCCTTCATACCTATTCAGGGTACGCTCATCGGCAACCCGAATCTTAAAAACGAAACAATGCGTACCACAGAGTTCGGTTATGTCGGAGAATGGGGAAAACATGTAAGGACCGAGTTAACGGCCTATTATGAAGAATTATCTGATTTAATCTACTTTTACACCTCCCTGTCCTCTACTTCGCAGTTTCAGTTTCTGAACACCGGCAGAAGGTACGTGTCTCATGGCGGAGATGTGAGCGTGGAATATGAGCCTATTAAATCAATAAAAACGTTCGCCAATTATTCATATCTTAACAGGCAGGATAATCTTACCGGCACAGTTGCCGATTATACAACCCAGAACTTCAACATCGGTGCACGGTATGCGGTAACTGACCAGCTGTTCTCAAGCATTCAGGGAGACTACACGTCTCCAAGGACTGCACATATTGCGGACCCGAATACACTGTATACCAACACGGTTGTGCAACTGCCGGCGTACTTCATCGTCAATACAAAAATAGGGTATACCTTTATACCTCATACATTTGAGCTGGGCTTCTATGTGTTCAATATGTTCAATGACATACACCATGAATATCCTTACATATACCTGCCCAATAACGCCCTGACCCAGAGTACGGTTTTCGGCGGAGAAGAGATGGGAAGAATGTTTATGTTCTACACAAATATTTACTTCTGATGAAAAAGGCAGCCACAGCATTATTATTAATACTTATTTTTGCTGTATCTGCCCGTGCAAGCTACCAGGTGGATGAAATATCCATAGACGGACCCATAGGACCGGCCTATGCATACTTTATTCCTCAGTCTATAAAAGAGGCTGAAGCGGACAAGGCAAATGCACTGCTTATAACAATAGATACCCCGGGAGGGCTTGATGCATCCATGAGGAGCATTGTAAAGGCAATAGAGGATGCTAAGCTTCCGGTCATCAGTTATATTTATCCATCAGGCTCAAGGGCGGCCTCAGCCGGTGTGTTTATTGTTCTGTCATCGGATATCGCGGCAATGTCGCCGGGTACGAATATAGGTGCTGCCCATCCTGTTACCATCGGGGAAAAACTCGGCAAGGAAATGGAGAAAAAGGTTACCAACGATGCGGTTGCTTATATAAAAAGTATTGCACTGCAAAAAGGCAGGAATGCCGATTGGGCCGGGCAGGCTGTATCCAAGAGTGTATCCATAACAGCTGATCAGGCAGTCAAGATACACGTCGTTGATTTTACCGCAACAACGGTCGAGCAGTTGCTTGAAAAAATAAACGGATTAAAGATCAGCAAAGCGTCCGGAGCGTATACCTTGCATACCAAAAATACCGTAATCCACAAAATACAGATGAACTTCAGGGAAAAAATCCTTATGGTCATCAGCGATCCGAATATTGCCTACATATTCATGATCATCGGTATGTGGGGTATATTTTTCGAACTTGCGAGCCCGGGGGCAATATTCCCGGGTGTCATCGGGGCTCTTTCACTTATCCTTGCATTTGTTTCATTTCAGACTATACCTGTAAATTATGCGGGGATACTTTTGATATTGCTTTCGATAGTACTGTTCATACTGGAGGTAAAAATAGTGAGCCACGGCATGCTTGCAGTCGGAGGTATAGCAACGTTTGTGCTGGGGTCCGTGCTGCTGTTTGATACTTCTTCAGCCTCGTATAATGTTTCATGGACGCTGATAGCAACCGCAGCTGTACTTACAGCCCTGTTTTTTATTGTTGCACTCGGACTGGCACTCAAGGTAAGATTAAAAAAGCCTCAAACAGGGAAAGAAGGCTTAATCGGCCAGCCCGGGGTTGTAAAGGATATCAAGTATGACAAAATCAAGGTATTCCTCGACGGCGCCTACTGGGATGCATATTCGGAAGAAAAAGACATTAAACTTGGAGACAAGATTATCGTGGAAGATGTAGGTAATGATATGTTGTTGAAAATAAAAAAGGAGGTATAAGTTATGGGTTCTATTGTAACCGTTATTGTTATTTTCGCAGTACTGGTGATTATTTCCGGGATCAAGATCCTCAAAGAATATGACAGGGCTGTTTTATTCAGACTCGGCAGGCTTATAGGGGCAAAGGGACCCGGTATCATATATGTAATACCCTTTATCGATAAGATGTTCAAGGTAAGTACAAGGGTTGTAACGCTGGACGTACCGGCCCAGGACGTTATTACAAAAGATAACGTTTCCATAAAGGTCAATGCCGTCGTATATTTCAAAGTCATAGATCCGAACAAAGCGATCACCGAGGTAGAAAACTATCTGTTTGCAACATCGCAGATTGCCCAGACAACGTTGAGGAGCGTCTGTGGACAGGGCGAGCTTGACAAGCTGTTATCCGAAAGGGAAAAGATCAATATGGAGCTCCAGGAGGTTATCGACAAACACACCTCTCCCTGGGGCATCAAGGTTTCGACCGTCGAGGTAAAACAGATCGATCTCCCCCAGGACATGCAGAGGGCCATGGCAAGGCAGGCAGAGGCTGAAAGGGACAGAAGGGCGAAGGTCATCAATGCAGAGGGTGAAATGCAGGCTTCACAGAAGTATTCGGAGGCCGCGGCCATCCTCAGCAAGGAGCCCGCTTCACTGCAGTTAAGATACCTGAATACCCTGTCCGAGATAGCGACTGAAAACAACTCAACCGTCATATTCCCCTTACCCATGGATCTCTTGAGTGCTTTCATGAAGAAGCTGGAGAATAAATAGCCGTTCGTTATGTGTTTTTTTTGCAGGGGGCAGGGGGCATGCTGCAATGTGCCCCTTGTTCAGCTCTAAGCTGAAACGTAGAGCGGCACATAACGCCCTTTCCATAGAAAGCCAATGGGTAAAATAACCAAAGAAGAAATATTCATAGAGTCTGCAGGTCAACGTATTCATCTTGATATATTCAACAATACCGGTGAGAAGAAAACTATTGTATTTTTTCCGGGAACAGGCGCTGCTTCGGAATTTTATGCCACATTCCTTGAAGCTGTCGCGTATAAAGGATTTAACATTATCGGCATAGACCCCCTGGGACACGGACACTCGTCGGGCAAGAGGGGTGATTTCACCATGGGACAACTCCTGACAAACCTCAAAGACACGGTAGTATACTCAAAAAAGCAATTCAGCGGCAAGACGGGTATTATGGGAAGCAGCCAGGGAGGTATCGTTGTATACTATGCAGCACTCGAAGGCATACAGGTTGATGCTGTGGTGGCCCATAATGCAGCACTCGTCTATAAAGACTTTTTGAATATCGTCAGGAATCCGGGACTGAACAAAAGGATGCTGCCCGTCCTCGACTATTTCAAAATGCATTTTCCTTCTATGAGACTGCCGACGTCAACCTACCTTAACTGGAACAAGGTCTTTACCAATCATAAGATGCTCAAGATGTTCAAAGAGGACAAACTATTCACGGGTTCTTACACGATACGGGCGATAGCATCGTTAAAGGACTATATACCGGGCATCAAAGGCCTGCCCATGCCGCCTACCATGATCATAACCGGGACAAACGATGAAATTATACCGAAGGACGTATCCGAGAGGGCTTTTTATGCATTGAAGGGAAACCTCCATACGTACGTTGAAATAGAAGGTGCCGCTCACATGCTCCCGCTCGAATATATGTCGCAGATACTGCCAAGAATAGAAGACTGGTTTGCGACAAGGCTTGAGTAGGCTGCCTCATAAAAAATATCCTGCAGGTCTTTGGATAGTATCTGGATGGTTATGATAAAAAAAAGATGGTTTGACATATCAATAATCGGCATTCTCGCGTTTGTAGTGCTCGCCCCTTCTTTACGGTTCGGCTTTGTAAATCTTGACGATAATTTTTATGTAACGGACAACGGGTACCTGCGGCATATCTCTCTCTCAAACATAAAATATTTCTTCACGTCATTCCATCATGGGGTCTATGCCCCTGTACAGTACCTTACGTACATGCTCATTTACCGTGTTTCAGCTTATCATGCCATGCTGTACCACCTGACCGGCATCGTATTCTACCTGCTATCGGGTATGATGGTTTATCTCCTGATCGACAAGATACAGGGCAGTAGGACCGTTGCTTTTTTTTCCGCAATGCTGTTTCTTCTTTCACCGGTCAACATTGATTCAGCGGTCTGGATAGCCGAATTGAAAAACCCCCAGTCAGTGTGTTTTTTCCTGGCCAGCTTTTATCTCTACATCCTGTTCAGGGAGCGATGGAAAGAACAGACATCGGATTTCGCGGGCATGTCCCGGGTACATAAAGAGTACGGTCATCCCGGTTCGACAAAGCCCGTGCAGTATAAACCGGGCTATTGGGGCTTGTACGCATTTTCCCTGCTTGCATTCATCCTCGGCCTGCTGGTAAAACCTCCGGGCGCAACATTGCTTATCATGATGTTTGTCTATGATCTCATGGGCAAAAAAGGTGTCCGGGACAGCATGAAAAGGCTCTCACCCTATATCTTGATCTCCCTGCCCTTTATGATCGCCTATATGATAGGCCAGTCAACCATCGGGGCATACCATGGCCTGATACGGGGAAATGTATGGTCTCAGATAAAAACGATAACATCGGTTGCAGCGGGCATATTTAATTATCCGCTGAAGAGCATTCTGCCGTTCAACCTGTCCATAGCCTATCCTATCGATGCAAAAATTACAGGCACTGTTTTCGCGCTCAGTATCGCTGTACTATTGTCTCTCCCTGCAGGCATACGGGCCCTGCTGAAAAGCAATGACAAGAGACCTGCGTTCTGGCTTCTCTGGTATTTCGTAAACATGCTTCCCTATTATGGAATTATCGCCATGCCTTTCTTCGCAAACTGGTACTTATATATCCCTTCGATAGGTATATATGCGCTCCTGGTCAGCTCTATCAATAGGCTCAATAACAGGAAATTCATCTATGGAGTACTTACCTTTTTCCTCATTGTTTTCGGGTTCCTCGGATTTCAAAGACAGTTTGTATGGAAGAACGACATAACAATGTGGAGGAGCTCCTTAAACGCTGTGGGAAACGATCCGTATATCCTCAGAAACCTTGCTATAAGCTATTTTAAGAATCATGAGAATACCGAAGGTATCCTCTACGGCGATATGCTGTTACAACAAACACCGGACTTTGTCATGATGAAATACCTCATCGGTAAAGGATATGCCGGGAAGCAGGAGTATGACATGGCTCAGGACATCCTGAACAGTGCACTCGATCAGCTCAATGCACTGGAAAAACGAGGAATCGCCGATACTGCAGTAATGCCCGGCCTCGGGGACACACCTGCCCTATTGAAGGCGATGATTTACTCTGAAATGGCCGATATAAAACTTTCGTTAAATCAGCCCGAAATGGCGCTCTCCCTGTATACCAGGGCTATCAACACGGCGCCCTATGTCCCTGCCTATGATAAGCTTGCCTATCTCTATGTCAAAACTGACCGTATAAACGATGCAAGGGATATCCTGGACGAAATAACCGCTCTAAAGCCTGATGAGCCCGAGCCGTGGCGTATGCTCGGCTACCTGGAAGCCGGGTATTACAACAACAGGGAGCTTGCTGCAAAATATTTTAAAAGAAGTCTTATAATTGAACCGGATCAACAACATGCCGCCGAGATGGGGAACCTCATCAAAACATGGGGATACGGCAACCAATAAAACACATCGCAATCTTCAAACATCTTTTCCGGGTTAGTTGTTCGGATGCGTTTGCTCTGAAGGCAGCGGCAGAGTGCTTACCTGCGGAATATTCTGCAAACTCTTCCCGGTATCGAATCTGCCCTTCCAGATCTGCTCCACAGAATCGACCCTCAAGGCCTTTTCGATGACCTGGTCCACATGTTCCACAAACGTGATATGCAGTGTTTTTTTTATTATATCGGGTATTTCCGCAATATCTTTTTCATTATCTTTCGGTATCAGCACCTCTTTTATCTGTGCCCGCATGGCAGCCATCAGTTTTTCCTTTAACCCCCCTATAGGAAGGACCCTGCCTCTGAGGGTTATTTCACCGGTCATGGCAAGATCGCGCTTTACCGGGATCTTTGTCAAAGCTGAAACAAGCGAAGTCGCTATGGTGATACCGGCGGATGGGCCGTCCTTGGGGATCGCACCCTCGGGTATATGAATATGCACGTCTATTTTTCTGTAAAAATCCTTTTTAAGTCCGAGGTCCGATGCTATCGTCCTTACATAGCTCATGGCCGCGCTTGCAGACTCTTTCATGATATCGCCCAGCTTCCCGGTAACGGTTAATTTACCCTTGCCGTTCAGCACAGCGGATTCTATTGCAAGTATGTCACCCCCTGCTTCTGTCCATGCAAGGCCCGTGGCAACACCGATAAGATCGCGTTCTTCGAGCTCACTGCGCTTGAACCTTGCCACGCCGAGATACTTCTCAAGGTTGGATTCCATGACAACAATCTTTTTATTCTTTTCTCCGGTTTTCAGTATATGTTTTGCCACCTTCCTGAGAATGGTTGCGATCTCCCGTTCTACGTTCCGTACACCGGCTTCGCGCGTGTAGTCCCGTATGATCTTAACGATTGCTCCTTTTGTGAAAACAAGCTTTTCAGGAACCAGGCCGTTCGCCTTCAATTGCTTGGGAATAAGGAATTGTCTGGCAATGTTCAGTTTTTCCACCTCTATGTATCCGGGCAACCTTATGATCTCAAGACGATCGAGCAATGCCGCCGGTATACCTGCCACGGTATTGGCGGTCGTAATGAACATGACCTTCGAGAGGTCGTAATCGAGATCCAGGTAGTGATCATTAAAAGCATGGTTCTGCTCGGGATCCAGTACCTCTAAGAGGGCTGCCGAGGGATCTCCCCGGAAGTCCATACTCATCTTGTCTATCTCGTCGAAAAGGAAGACGGGGTTCGATGTGCCTGCCTTGCGCATGGATTGAATGACCTTGCCCGGAAGGGCGCTTACGTACGTCCTCCTGTGTCCGCGGATCTCTGCCTCGTCCCTGACACCGCCGAGAGACTGGCGTACAAAATTCCTTCCCATTGCCTCTGCTATGGATTTCGCAAGGGATGTTTTCCCCACACCGGGAGGACCGACAAAGCACAGTATGGGTCCTTTTGCATCGGGACTGAGGGCCTTAACGGCGAGGAATTCGAGGATCCTCTCTTTTACCTGTTCAAGACCGTAATGGTCCCTGTCCAGAACTTTCCTTGCTTCGTTTATATCCTTTTTCTCATCCGTGTAATCGTACCAGGGAAGTGAAAGTATCCATTCAAGATACCCGCGAACCACAGCGGCCTCGGCACTCATCGGCGACATCATTTTCAGTTTCTTCAGCTCACCCTTGCACCGCTTGCCTGCCTCGTCGGACATCTTTTTCTTTTTGATGCGTTCCTCAAGCTCTTTTATCTCTGTTTTGAATTCGTCCTTCTCTCCGAGCTCTTTCTGTATTGCCCTCATCTGTTCATTCAGATAATATTCTTTCTGTGCCTTTTCCGTTTGTTTCTTGACCTGCGCCTTTATTCTTTTTTCAATATCGATTATCTCGATCTCCCCGAAAAGCCGTTCCATGAGTTTGGTCATATACTTTTCGAGATCCTCTGTCTCCATCAGCATCTGCTTCTCTTCCGCCTTCATCTTGATACTGCCTGCAATGGTGTTCGCAACTATCTCGGGGCTGTCAACCGAAGAAACATAGGTAACGATTTCCGGAGCTATCAGGTTGGTGTTCTTCGCATAATCCGTGAATGCGGAAACGAGCTGTCTTTTTAACGCCTCAACCCCGGGCGTATTGTTTGCAGAATCCCCGATGGGGTTAATCTCTACCTCCACATACATATCCGTGTCATGATACGATAAAATCTTTCCCCTCTTCACACCCTTCACCAGCAGCTTTATACTGTCGCTTTCAACAATATGATGCTCTATGGAGGAAAGTGTGCCCGTTATCTGTATGTCGTTCTCTTTCGGGTCCTCTACTTTGGGGTCCTTTTGCATGGTTGTAAAAACCAATGAATTGTTTTTTATGGCTTCCTTGACCGCATTGACGGACTTCTGCCTGCCGACTATCAGCGGGGTTGTCTGGTGGGGGAAAACAACGATGTCCCTCAGCGGCAATAAAGGAACTCTGTATTTGTCATTGCTGCCGTTGGTCATTTCGTCCCACCAGCCTCTGCCTTTTTCTCATACGTAAGCAACGGTTCCGTATGCTTGAATATAACGTCCGAATTGATGATACACTCGGTGATGTCGCTCCGCGAAGGTATTTCATACATAATGTCGAGCATGATATTTTCCATAATCGCCCTCAAGCCGCGGGCACCCGATTTCCTCCGGATGGCCTCTTTTGCTATGGACTCTATTGCATCATGGGTGAACACGAGTTTTACCCCTTCCATGGAGAACAGCTTCTGATACTGTTTGATGATCGCATTCCTCGGCTTTACCAGTATCTCCATCAGGGCCTGGGCGGTCAGTTCTTCCATCGTAGCAACGATCGGTACCCTGCCGATAAACTCAGGGATCATACCGTATCGTATCAGGTCTTCGGTCTCTGCCATGCCGAGGATATCGGTCAGGCTCTTGCCCCTGACTCCTTTCAGATCCGCACCGAAACCCATCGATTTAACACCGATGCGCTTTGATATGATCTTTTCAATGCCGTCAAACGTACCTCCGCATATAAACAGGATATTCGAGGTATCTACCCGGAAATAATCCTGCTCCGGATGTTTCCTTCCGCCCTTGGGCGGGACATTGGCGATCGTACCTTCTATGATCTTTAACAGCGCCTGCTGGACACCCTCTCCGGACACGTCCCTCGTTATGGACGGACTGTCCGTTTTCCTTGAAAGCTTGTCGATCTCATCGATATAAACAATCCCTCTCTGCGCCCTGTTGATGTCGTAGTTTGCATTCTGTATAAGGCTCAGTATTATGTTCTCGACGTCCTCTCCCACATAACCAGCCTCGGTCAGGGTCGTTGCATCGGCAATGGTAAACGGCACATCGAGGAACTTTGCAAGTGTCTGGGCAAGCAGGGTCTTCCCTGTACCGGTCGGTCCCAGAAGCAATATGTTGCTCTTCTGGATTTCCACATCGTCGCTCTTCTGATGCGAGTCTATCCTCTTGTAATGGTTGTGGACCGCTACGGAGATTATCTTTTTGGCTTTTTCCTGTCCTATGACATACCGGTCAAGGAACGCCTTTATCTCGCCGGGTTTTGGAACAGCCTTCCGTATGCCTAAGGTGTCCTGCTGCGTCTCATAGTCTTCCGCAATTATCTCATTGCACAACTCCACGCATTCATCGCATATAAATGCATTCGGTCCGGCAATAAGCTTTTTGACCTCTTTCTGCGACTTTCCGCAGAAAGAACACTTCAATACAGTCTCATCTTTTTTAAGCACCAATGCTATTACCTCCACCTATTTTCAATTCTTCCCGTTTCGTTATCACGCTGTCTATGATGCCATACGTAATGGCCTCTTCTCCGCCCATGAAGAAGTCCCTCTCCGTATCAGCGGCTATCCTTTCCAGGGGCTGACCCGTATGTGCGCTCAGGATCTTGTTTATTTCTTCCCGTAGCTTCAGGATCTCTTTCGCATGGATATCTATCTCCGACGCCTTTCCCTGGAGTCCTCCGGATGGCTGATGTATCATAATCCTTGCATTGGGCAGGGCAAACCTCTTGCCTTTAGCACCCGCAGCGAGAAGGACAGCCCCCATACTGGCAGCCTGGCCGATGCACATCGTTATGATATGCGATCGTATGTACTGCATGGTGTCGTATATCGCGAGGCCCGCGGTTACAATGCCTCCCGGTGAATTTATGTATAAGAATATATCCTTTTCCGGGTCTTCGGACTCAAGAAACAAAAGCTGTGCTATCACAATGTTCGCAAGTTCATCGTCTATGGCAGACCCGATAAAGACTATCCTCTCTTTCAACAGGCGGGAGTATATATCGTACGCCCTCTCGCCTTTTGATGTCTGTTCGACAACCATGGGTATCAGCATTATTTTTCCTTCCTCTCTTCTATAAATTGGGCATTTTTAATGATCAAATCAAGAATCTTGTCGTTTACAAGGTGCTGTTTGATCGTTTCCATGCTGTCGTCCTTGTTTAATTTTTCCATGATATGCTCGGGTGTATCGTTATTGTGGTGTGCTATATGTGCAATCTCGGACTTTAGCTCCTCATCGCTCAAAACGACATTTTCCTGGTTCCTTATGGTGTCAAAAAATATCCTCGTCACAAGCCCGATACGGACATAGGTATCGATCTGTTTTATCCTGTCTTCTATCTCCTGCTTATTGTTCATAGCGTACGCCCTCTTCAACTCTTCATCTTCAGTGGCTATGTGCTCCAGTTCTTTCTTTACCAGCGATACCGGCAATTCTATGGGGTGCTTCTGGAGCAAGGCCCCTACGATCATATCCTGGTACATAAGCATGTTGATCCTTCCTATCTCCTCTTCTATATCCCTTTTTAAGGCGGATTTCAACTCCTCCAGGGTATTATACGTACCGCTCGTTTTTGCCAGTTCGTCGTCTATCGGCGGATACTTGATATACTTTATGGCCTTCAGCTCAAGTATGAAATGCACATTCTTCGCCGCATCAACGGTTATCTTTTTCTTCTCTCCCACCAGCATGCCGGTTATCTGGTCGTAGAAATTCTTCCCGAGCTTTTCATTCACCGCCCAGAGCAGATCGTCGTTAACCTTTCCCGGCTTGCCCTGTTTATCGAGCTCGGTCAATTTAACGGAAGCAAGGTCGTTCTCCCGCAAAGGCCTCTGCTCTTCCACAGGCATCAAAACACCGAGCCTTTTCTGGATCTTGACCAGTGCTTCCTGGACCTGTTCTTCGGTTACCTGCGGGACAGGGAGTTTCTTCAACTCCAGGCCTTTGAAGTCCACATGTTCTATCTCCGGTATATTCTCGATGATAACCGTATAGGTGAAATCGCCGTCACCCGTGTAATCCGTCTTTTCTATGACCGGCGAACCCACGGCCTTTATGTGCGATTCCTCGATAGCAGTGTTGAGCGTATGGTCTATCAGATCGAGCTCGGCCTCATATTTTATGTCCTGTTCGAACTTGCTCTTGATTACGGATTCCGGTACCTTCCCTTTCCTGAAACCCGGGACCTTTGCGCTTTTCTGAAACTCTATGATTTTATGGGATATGGTATCCTGCACAACATCTTTCGGTACCATCACGGATACCTTTTTCTTTACGCTGCTCTGTGTCTCTACTCCTAAAATTTTCATTCTTTATCCTTCCTGTTTTTTTTATTTGCGAGGGAGGGGAGTTGAACCCCTACGGTTATCCCACCAGATCCTAAGTCTGGCGCGTCTACCAGTTCCGCCACCCTCGCCTGTTCTCTATAAAACTAAAATGTATTTCAATGAAAGTCAATTGAAGAACCACGCTGCAAACAGCGCAGTTCTTCGTCGGTAGCTAAAAAGGAAGAGTTTTCTCCTCTGTCTGTGAAACAATAGTATTGCATTTTTCGGGTTAAAATATCGGCCCCGGGACTCATAAACCTTCATCAGCATAGAACTGATTGATCTTGCGGCGGATTCCTACTAAACTTTCCGGTATGAATGCTGGTGAAGGACAACTGATTGCCAACAGATACCTCCTCAAAAAAGAGCTCGGCAGGGTGGGCATGGCCATTATCTACATCGGGGCTGACACGGTCCTGAAGCGCGAGGTTGCAATAAAAATCCTTTACCCTCACCTTATATCCGACAACACACTCATCCAGAGGTTCATCAACGAGGCGAGAATCATAGCGCGGCTCAATTACAAGAGCATCGTGTCCCTGTACGATATTGCAGAACATGAGGGCACGCCCTTTATCGTGCTCGAGTATGTTCAGGGCTACGATCTCAGGCGTATGCAGGATACGCTGGTCCGGGAGGGGAAAAGGCTGTCCCTTGAGACAGCCCTCGTCGCGGCGTATATCGTATGCGATGCCGTTGCACACGCACATTCGATGGGTATCGTTCACCGGGACATTAAGCCTGAAAATGTACTTATCAGCAGCAACGGGGAAATGAAGATAACGGACTTCGGCCTCGCCCATATCCTGACCGATACCCGCATCACGATGAGCGGTACAGCCATAGGTTCACCGGAATTCATGTCTCCCGAGCACATAAACTCCAACGACATAGGCATGGCATCTGATGTGTTCTCTCTCGGCTCGTTAATCTACTGGCTTATCACCGGCGTATCGCCGTTTTATGCCGACAACACGATGTCCATACTGAACAACATATCAAGGAACCACTATAAACCCATGAATAAATCCGTATCCGGCATCGACGGCTGGATCAAAGATATCGTTGACACCTGCCTGAGGCCCCTGCCTGAAGACCGGTATCAAGATGCATCCGAGCTGAGCAGGGCTCTCTACAACGGCATCAATAAATTCTCGCCGGATCCTTACCATACGTTCAGACTTTACATAAATTCACCCGATCAAACAGAACAGGAGCTCTTACAACACCACAATGCAGCCAGGTATGCAGACGCAGCAGTACATATAAAATCGAACAGTTTTGAAAAAGCGCTTTCTGTCATAAGCGTTATGCTCGAAACCGGGGATGAGCATTCGGATGCGGCAGGTTTGCTGAGAAAACTGAAGCATAAAAGGTACACGCGATGGCTGGTAAACGCCGTGGAGCTTGTGCTGATACTCGTTTTCTCATCCGTAATAGCACGGGAGGAATATTTTGAAACGCCCGTCAGTATGGTAAGCCCTCCTGCATCCCGTGTCCAGGCTGTTGTACCGCAGGGAAATATCCCAGTCAGGAAACAAGGACCCGCAGCCCCTGAAAAGATAAGGCAATCCAATGGGCAGAGCATGAATAAGAAGATCGTCAGGTCCGCAGAACCTGCACCACAACCCCGGTCAGCAAAGAACCGGATTAAACCCAGCCCCGGTCAGCAAACCAAACCGAATTCAAACCTTCAGCAGGCAAAGGTAGACACCGGTACCCTTGAACTCATAACCTATCCATGGGCAATGGTATTCATAGACGACAAGTATATCGGTGAAACACCGAGGCTGAAAACCATCACCCTGACCGAGGGTATACACAAGGTCTATCTCATAAATCCGTACCTCAAACCGTACACAGATACGGTAAACGTGCTACCGGATAAAACAATCACCAAAAGAATAGACCTGAATGCACCGTTGTC
Source organism: bacterium (assembly GCA_027364825.1). Classification (GTDB taxonomy): domain Bacteria; phylum JAMCPX01; class JAMCPX01; order JAMCPX01; family JAMCPX01; genus JAJYLM01. The sequence continues at coordinate 14,687 of DAHXOM010000256.1, forward strand.
CGTCCCATAGTGCCCGATAGAAAATCAGATTGGAGTTATGATTCAAACCCGTCCGAAGTCCGGAGCTGACCTGTTGTCCCCCTTACGTGCACCATTACAACTTCTCATACTCTGCCTTAATTGTGTTTTGACCATAGATACGCTCCAACCTTCTCACCATGAAATGACCACGGGCCATGTTTTGGAAATGATTCATAAATATCAGGTTGATGGCTGAACCGCCTATCCCCCCGACAACAGGTATTAATTCAGCCGCAGCCTTTTCTGTGACATTGATTTCAAATCGTGAGGCAATCTTCGTTATGAGTCTTATGATAACCGGAGCACCTTCTTCTGTTATGCCGTTTTCCGTGATGTACTCAGCTGCCCCGGCAACCTCCCTCGCTAATGCAGCCCGGACTACAAAGTAACCTGTTTCTGCCGAGTCATCCTGTTTTGGGCGCCCTCCAAGTGCAAAGACTTCTATACATGCAAGCTTGCTCTCTATTTGATCCATCTGCTCTCCTTCGCTTTTTGCAATCCCGGCAATTGAGCGCAGCATCAATGTTGTTGTAATAGGTAGTTCAACCGCCAAAGCAGATAGGCCAAATAATCCGCCGACAAACCCGGTAAATGCAACACTTACCTTGTGCAAGAATTCATGGGAAGATATGGAATTCTTGTCCGGAAGTGTTTTAACGGCAAAGTTCAATGCAACCATTAAAGCATTCCGTACAAAACTATTAACGCTCTTAGACCATTTCCTGGGCAGCCGTTCGACACCCTTTTCTATGGGTATTCCTATAGCATTGGTAATCTTCAGGGCAAAACTGACGTTTTCGAGCAGAAACTTTGCATATTTAAGATCATTTAAATCTTTTGGATAAATTTTAGAAGCAGGCATATGCCAACTCCGATAATGAATTCATAGCGTTACTTTTATACAATAAATCCAATACAACAGGCAATGCATTTTAATAAACGGGAAAACGGATAGTTGAAAACGTAGTCACGATTCTGCCCCTATAGCAGCTGCCAGACATCGTCTCTATCTCCCGGAGGCGCTTGAGGTGCTGTTCATTCACTGTCGTTTCTTTACTGCCTTACCTTTGAAAAAGGTGTAACAAAAAACTCCATCATCTTCGGTGGTGCGATAAAGGTCCTTGATTCCCCGCTTCCATTCGCTTTTATCCATTAATGAATTACTGAGCGCTTCATGCTCAACACCTTCGATCATTGCAGCAAATGTGTTCTTGATAAACCCATCGACCAAAGATGGTTTGCTTGAATCAACATACACCATACGGGGACCAACTCTACAATCGGAAAACCCGGCCTTGCATAACAACGGATACAGTTCTCTTCCGATAAGTGCATTCCCGCCGTGCATTGCCTGTAATTTTATCTGACAGTCAATTGTTTTCCGGGCGGCATCGCTCCGCGGATAAAAATATGCGGAGCCGTGGTCTCCTTCGATCACGGTGATGGTCCCACCCGTTCTTAACACATTCCTTAAATTGGACAGCGCCTGTACGGGATCCGCCAGATGTTCCAGAAGAAAACAGACAAATACGTGATCAAACGATTCGGGACCAAAATGTAAATTAAAAACATCGCCCTTTTGAAAAGTCACGTTTTGCATCCTTGATTTTCGGATCAAACTCCTTGCTATCCCGAGCGATCTCTCTGAAATGTCGATTGAAGTAAAATGGCATGATGGATTTTTCCGGGCGATTATTTTTGTCTGTGAGCCGACACCGCAGCCCGCTTCCAAAATCTCGGATTTTGCCGGGAAGATAGTGTCATGATGCAGTAATTCATCAAGCGTATCTGCCTGGTCTTGCAGTCTCTTTGAC
>DAHXOM010000258.1 GCA_027364825.1 bacterium
GTATTTGCTATGTTCAGTCTTCTACTCACACAGTGTTCAACAAGCAAGGTGTATCCCTATCAAAACACACTCAATGCAGACAAGATCATCATGAATGGAGGACTCAACACCAGCAGTTCAAGAGGACAGGCTCAATCTCTGTACGCCGATGCTCTGAATAACCTTGGAAAAGGTGACCCAAATTATAATTTTATATATTCGCATGCAAACTTCGGGCTCGCCATGATCGGTACTTGGAATGGACTTGATACAATTTCAAGCCTCCTGAGCTCTACAAATATACTCAGTTCAACCCCGGGTTCATGCAAGCCTGTAGACCTGTCTGCCTATCAGACACTTTTGGGACCGGTCATAGATAACATGCTTTCTCCTATAGTTGCCCATCTTCAGGCAGTGAGTACGTTTACGGGTTTTTCTTTTACTATAAATACAGCTACGCTGACTGTCTTTACGGACATGAGCATACTGAGCAGTAAACTGGCAGGTCAGGGCTTTAGCCTTGATATGTCAGGCGCCTATGACCTTGGTGAGGTAGACGGCATGTTAAGCTTATTTGAAACAATCCAGGGCGGAGCTAAACTCTTGTTTTCATACAACGGGGTGCTGAATGAACTGGTAAATCTATTGATGGGTTTAACACAAACAGGCTGCACAATGCCTAATCCATTAACAGATCCGAGTTTCGGAACACTGACCTCGAACGGCGCCCAGATGATCTCCGACGCACAGTACCTCCTTGCTGATGCAGCAAAGAATTTCTCCAACGGCATGAGTGTCATTATGGCACGGAGCGGTGATAACTCAGCCCACGGATTCATAAACTATGTTGATAACGACAAGAACGGCAAATACGACGCTCCTACAAGTACTACAAGCGGGGACACATGGGGTTCCGAAGTAATAGGCCAGTTAGTTGATATTGTACTCCAATTATTGCCTAAAGTGTTACCTGCAAGCTCGGGCAGCAGCTCGATTACAAGCCTTCTACCATTGCTCCCGTCACTCCTTGGTTGTACTTCCACAGATCAGAAAACACAGGGACAGTGTCTGAGTAATGCCCTCTTTATTAAGGGCGGACTAACCATTCCTCTCAGTGCAAGTATGCCCATTACCCTCCCGGCCCTATCGAGATTGATCTATCTTACGGACTTACAGTCTGTTTCAAATGTACTGTATGCAAGTATCATAGATACCAATGGCCAGCACCCCATTGATATTGTACCTGCAATACCGGTGCTTTTGCCGAGATTGATGCCTATATTACAGCCTATTCTTGCCGGTTTAGGATCCGGCAGCAGCACTCTTGGTCCATTGATCGGGTTACTCCCTACTCTGGTGAGTGTAATGTTTGATAATACAGGCGATGCGTATACATCCCTGCCGGTATTACCATCCATAGATCTTGGTGCATTCTTTAACAACCCTCCTCCTGACCTGAAAGCATTTGCTCCTCTTTCTTATCCGACGGCATCACCCATTGTCGGAGCAAGCGCCTATTCAGCACCGGAGCCATTTGCAGACGGTTTTGTCCATGTGCCGGCATCCGAAGATCCGAATGGTGCAGGGTACTGGACAGCATCAGCGAGCTTTTCACCCGGAACCGCCGGTTCCGCAAGCGGTCCCGGTAATGTAATAAACGGTACTGTTGATGGTACCTGTGATATGGCAACCATAATAACGGATTCTACAACCGGCACACCTATCACTTATACTACAACCGGGCCGTGCACCGGAGATCCGACGTCACCGTCTTATTCCGGAGAGTGGTATCAGGACAGCGGAGACCATGTATGGCATGCAGGCACACCGGTATGCAATAGTGCACAATCGAATCAGCCGTGTTTTGTGAATATGTACGGTGATGCCCAATACCACAATGCGGGAGATATTATAGAACAAACTGACGAGGAACAGGGATTCCCATTTAGTGGATCCGGCTACTCCTTAAACTACTTAACTGCAACTACGCTGACAACCGTGACTGCATGGAGCGATACAGGCACAGACAGGGTACCTGATAACCTTGAGCTTGGCTATAGCCTTGCAACAAACCCTGATCCTTATGGTGATGACATAACTTGTACCACCCTGGCTCCGTTACCTCCGCTTCTACCGGGTTTCTCTGGATATTTACCATGGCCTATACCAAACACCCCCCCGGCGATTGGCAACGCGGTTTGCGGAGAAAAGAACGGCCAACCTGATTTATGGAATGGTTCTCTGTTTTCATTGCTCTACGCAGGAGTATATATTAACACAGCTCCATTGGGAATACCTTTGAGTTTGGGATTAGTATTACCGCTCGGGCCCCTGATGGGATCCAGCTCAACTCCATTCTTCCCGCGGTATCATTACTGGCCGGGCAGTACATTTGCTGATCCGCCAAAACTCATTACCCTTAACGTGACGGGAACTACATTTGTGCAGCTTGCTGCAGCACTCGACCCATCTATGGCGCCTATACTTGCGGCAATACTTCCTGTAAACACCTTAGACTCTATTGCCATTGCATTGCCGAATGATGCCTATATGTTCTTCCCGGATCCGAGCTTTGGGGGCTTGCTCACCGTGGGTCAGTTCAACTGGTGCAGTAAATACCAAAACTTTATTGGTATACCCTACAATGCCTCTGCACCGTGCGATGCCATAGCTTATTCAACGACAAATATGAACAATGCACAGATGAACCAATATACAAACATCGTAACCCTGTTAATCAATGTATTAACCGGTAAGGTCAGTCTGAGCAGCTTGGGCCTATAAAAGACACTGTAAGGGGCGATCTTTGATCGCCCCTTTTTTATTTTATGACAACCTACAAAATTCCGGACGACATAATAGTTACCGAGCTTGACAACAACGAGGCAATACTGCTCGATATGCGGAACAAGCGGTACTATTCCCTGAATGAAACCGGCCTTGCAATCTTCAAGGGTATTGAATCAAACCTCACCCGGGACAAGATTATAGAAAAAATTATGTCTGTTTATGAGATAGATCAGGACAAGGCAAGCAGCAGTGTCAGCATCATACTGCAAAGGTTATTGTCCCTGAACATCATCGAGAAACATGAAACATAGAGCAGTTCCACCCCTGGTTCTATTCCTCCTGGTTATAGCAGCACTTACCCCGGCATGCTCACGGCAGTCCTATCAGACATCATTGAACCAACAACCATTGATAGTTTTTGTATCCGCAAGAGACGGTGATTACAGTATATACTCCATGAAAGAGGACGGCTCTGCAGTAATGCGCCTCAGCGATCCTTCCGGTGACTGCGTATTGCACCAGTGCTTTGACACCTATCCGACCGCCTGCAAAAACAATATAGCATTCTCTTCCAACAGGACGGGCAGGTTTCAAATCTATACAATGTCTACCAGCGGCCAGAATTTGACCCAACTCACCAGTACCCCGAATGCAGATTCGGATGCACCTGATTACAGCCATGATTGCGGCACCATCTCGTACACAATGGCTGCGGGAACCAAAAGAGAGCTTGAAAATATTGACCTCCAGACAGATGCGACTACACAGATCACGAATGATGACGGCTCCGGCGCTTGCTGCGGTAAATTCTCGCCCGATGACAAAACCATAGCCTACATCCATGATCCCTTTCCGGGTGCCAGCCCCATACCAAGTACCGAAGCACCCATGAGTATCTATACCATAGCTCCGGATGGGTCGAACAGACAGTGGCTCTGCAACACTTCAAACATAGTTCCGCCGATTTCATGGTCGCCGGATGGGAAGACCATAATTTTCCTTGCAGCCTCACCGACCACCGGGCACCTGCAGGTATTCTCAATGCCTGTTGACTGCAGCGGGCCCCCAAAGGGATTATCAAACCCTGCTTTTGATGCATTTGACCCTGCCTTTTCTCCTGATGGCCATTCAATAGCTTATGTATCCACACAGTATGGCAATGAAAGGATATTTTTAATGAATGCAGACGGGTCCAATAGCTTCGATATAACCAATGATGTTCATTTGAACGACCAGCCAACATGGCAGAAAGGCATACTATTACCTGTACCGTAATAGACAGAATTATCCTGTTTCTCAGAATGGGATTTTATACCTTTTACATGCCTTATCTTGAAAAACGGCATGGCTTAAAGGAACTATTTAACATACTATCGCACAATAAAAATCAGTATGACTGCGACAGAAATATAATACGGGATTATGTACATACCTGGCTTGGTATCAAGGGCTTGTTCACGCCCCAGCATTGCTGGAATAGAACATTATTGCTCTATAAATTCCTGAAGTCTGCCGGGTACAACGTAATACTCTATACGGGTATAAGAAAAGATGCTATACATGGTACTTCGATAACAGGCCATAGCTGGGTCACTATCGACGGTCGGGTGTTCGATGACAGAGAGAAGATTGCAGATGAACATTATATAACATTTTATTATCCATGACAGAACTATTCGGCCCATTCAGGAAACTACTGCTCGATCTCTGTTCCCCGGTAAAATCTACAGAGCAAATAAAGTCTCTCAAACAAAAACTCGGTAAAATAACTCCGGAAAGCGTTTTAAAGCTTGCAGCAATCGAATTCCTTTCTCCGCTCTTGTATTACCGTCTTAAACAGCTCAATGTGCCCGGGTACAATGGTATATTGCCCCAGCTCAAAGACAGCTATATGAAGAATACGGCACGTAACGTTTTATTACTCAAGCAGGTCAAACTTTTAAAAAAACGAGCAGAACAAGACGGAATACAGATGATACTCCTGAAAGGCGCGGGATTAGCCATATCCGTTTACAACGAAATAGGACTAAGGCCCATGGCTGATATAGACATACTTGTTCATCGGCAACACACTGAAAGAATCAAGGAACTTATGGAACATGATAACATGCACCCATTGTTTGAGGACACCAATCAGGACTGGCTTTTTAACATAAAATCCCATTTCGTCCCTTATCAGTCTGAAGACAATACCCTCTCTCTCGAGGTTCACACGAGATTATTTGACGACCGGTTTATACAGGTTGCGGATATCGACCCGTTTCAGGGCGCACGCACGGTAAACTGGGACAATGAATCATTCCTGATACCTGATCCGAACACAGCATTCATCTACGGGCTGTATCACCTTGCGATACACCATAATTTTTCGTTCAGACTCAGAGATATTGTGGATCTTCAATACCTGGCATCTTACGATAATCTTGTTCCTGAAAAAATATTTTCTTTCCTTGATTCTACGCATGCCGCGGGGCTGTTCCTGCCCTTGATACCTACAGCCTTTAAGATCCTGAACCGAGTTCAGGATGACGAAAAAAAGATAATCGGTAAGTCTGCAAAACAGGGGCACTACGACACTGCAGCAATAACTCATGCATATCTTTACTGGACAAACAGCGTGGCTATGAAATACCTGCCAATACAGCTGTCATCGAGATTATCAGACGCCACACTCAGGATTGCAACCCTGCTGACTTCGGGTATAAAAATCTGGCTGCCCCGTGTCTTCCGCTTTACCGACTACGAAGTATCCATATTTTATAAATCACAAAAACATCTCGGTATATTCAAAAGAGCCGGAATGGCATTATGGCTCATCTCTGTTGCTATTGCTTATGCGATCGTGTTACCGTTGTTTTATATAAAAGCACAGGTACAAAAGAGACCTTAAAAGGAGGATGTATGTTTCTATTGTCGAAACTGTTTACTGCATGGCTTTTACCGCCAGGATTGGCTATCACCATGCTATTTTTATGGGCGCTCATGCTTATCAAGAAAAAAAATTACGGTATCGGTATTCTTATGGTAATATTTTCCGTTTCCGTTTACACGGCATGCCTTGGCCCTCTTGCCGATAAACTCATGCTGCCGCTCGAGAATACATATGCACAGTTGAACATAAAAGACGTATCCTCCCATGATGTGTACGTTGTGCTGGGCGGAGGTATACACAGTAATACTCCGGATCTTGAAGGAGAAGGTTCTCCCACCGGTGATGCCCTTCACAGGCTCGTTTATGCCTTCAGATTGTACAGGATCCAGCCGCTACCAATCATCGTAAGCAGCGGCAAGGCTTTTAAATGCCAGCGGCCCGAGGCACCTGTTCTGAAGCGGTATCTGTTCCAGATGGGTGTACCGGAAAAGGACATCTACACGGATTCAAAAAGCAGGAATACGTATGAAAACGCCGCCGATGTTAAAGATTTGTGCGCAAAGATGACGTGCAACAAGGTTATTCTGATTACCTCGGCTTACCACATGAAAAGGGCGGTTTTTGCATTCAAACATGCCGGGTTGACCAATATAGTGCCTGCACCTACTGATTATAAAATAAACAGGACATGCTATAATTTCATGGATTATATGCCGAATCTGGAGGCTTTGGAAAATACCTATAGGGCACTCCATGAATACGTAGGTTTGCTGTACTACAAAATGCTTGTCAAGATATAAATTAAAACGTTCATTCATGACATCAATTCTAAGGATGGTTGAGACGGGATAAAAGAAGCTCGAATTCCCCTCACTCTAACCCTCTACCGCAAGGGGAGACGGAATTTTTGGAAGCCCTGACATAAGTGCCGAGAAGTTCATTTATTAACCCGACAAATGCAATAGGACAGTTTGGTCATTTCTATTCAAGATCGGCAAGGGCTGCAGCAGACGCACTGCGGATCTCAGCAGCAGGATGAGATAAAAGGACCATGAGGGGTTTTTCTGCCCTTGGATCTTTTAATTTTCCTATTGCAACAATTGCTGCTGTCACAATAGTAATATCCGGGTCCTTGAGGAGCTGCAACAGGTGTGCAAGATAAGAAACATTCCCCATACCGCCGATAGCCTTTATTGCTTCCGCCCTTACTGTCGGATCCGGATCGGATATGCGCTTCGCAATAATATCAATATACTTTGTTCCCTTTTTTTCACCAAGTATACGGACCGCATTAGCCCTTATACCAGCATCCTTATCAGCGGTAGCCCGTGCAAGGTATTCCAGTGCCTTACCGTCATCGATGGTCGAGAGACCAAAAAGAGCACGTGATCGAACAAGGAAATCATCGCTTGACAGTGCATCCCCGAATTTGCTGATTTCATTACTTACACTAAGTTTTTCAACAGCTCGGGATGCCGCCTGCCGGACATGTTCATTACCGTCCTTTAAAAGCACTCTTACGGCGTCTATTCTATCTTTCAACATATTTCATCCTCAAAAAGAGATTAACCCAGAAAAATGCATGAGAGAACAATAAATCTCCGACCCAAGCACCGCTTGGGTACCCCGCCCCCTTTACTAAAGGGGGGATAGGGGGGGTTTTGTGTCTTATCTGGATAGCAGGGGGAAGCAGAAACGAAGTTTCTTGTGGAATCGAACGAGCAAACTTTCCTATTGTATTTTTGAGGTTGAATTGCTTGAACTTCTTCATATTATTTTTTTGTCATTATGTCCCTATACGACGGCAATATACCAAAACCATCTCCGTGTATTACAGCACTTTTTATAGCATCCTCTATAAGATGTGCGGATACAACACCGACGACATCGATAAATTCATTCTTATTGCCGGTCGATACTGCAAAAATAACATCACCATCAAAGCTTGCACCGGCCGGGGATAACGATCTTGCAATACCGGCTGAAGCCATCTTTGCTATCGCACCGAGTTCGGACTTATCGAAATGTGCATCTGTAACAATCACACAGAGCGTTGTGTTTTCGGATACGGGAGTTATGTTTGAATTCCCGGTATTCCCCATGATAAACTTTGACGTGTCAAAAAAGTCTTTCGAGGCCTTCTCTTTTCGTGCACCTGCTATAATCTTTCTATCAATATCCATAACATCACCAAATGCGTTTACAACAACATAAACCCACACAAGCGTACCACTCGATAGTTTCATAGAGGCAGCCCCTGAGCCGGCTTTCATAGCATTATCAACGCCGTTAATTTTACCAACTGTTGCACCCGTACCCGCTCCAAAAGAACCTTCATGAATATCCTTTGACAGGGCATCACAGGCTGAATATCCCATAGCACAATCGGGCGTTATCCCGGTTGAAAACCTGAGATCAAAAATAACAGCACCCGGTACAATAGGTACCTTTATGCCCCGTAAATCAGCTCCCTTATCGTGTTCTTTCAACCATCGCATCACACCGCAACAGGCGTCCAGGCCGAAAGCACTGCCGCCAGCAAGCGTAATAGCGTCGATCCTCGATACCGTGTGGGAGGCCTCGAGAGAATCTATCTGCCTCGTGCTGGTTGCACTCCCGTATTTATAAATACCTGCTCCTGCACCGCCTTCAAAATATATGACACTGACTCCTGTCTTGTTGATCTTATCCGTGTACTCTCCCACAAAGACGTTTTCCGGTACTATAATACCTGTAGACATCGCACTATCTTTCAAATTCGTTTTTTATGGGTATTTGCTTCTCTGACAGGAGGAGGAGCATACTTTGAACGAGTGACGGATCGAACTGCGTGCCACTATTGTTTTCAAGCTCGGCGATCACCTGCTCTTTTGCCAGTGCCGTCCTGTAGGGTCTTTCGGAAGTCATAACATCAAAGCTATCACATATAGCCAGTATCCTTGCACCCAGCGGTATGTTTTCTCCTGTAACGCCTTCGGGATAGCCTTTACCGTCATATCGTTCGTGATGGTATAAGATAAGCGGTATGATGTCCGCAAGAAAAGACATGGGTCTTAGTATATTCGATCCTACAACAGGATGTAGTTTGAACTGTTCATACTCCTCTTTGGTAAGACCCTCTTTTTTTGTGAGAGAATCATACCGTATGGCTATCTTACCAATATCATGGAGCCTGCCTGCCTGCGTTATGTTCAAAACTGCTTTTGTATCGAGATGCATTCTTTCTGCAAGCAAATGCGCATACACAGAAACCCTTTCCGAGTGTCCCTTTGTGTAAGGTTCTTTAGCCTCAAGTGCTTTTACCAGCGATTCTATGGATTCTATAATGGCAAGCTGCAGCCCCTCATCCGATCTTTTTACTTCAAGCAATGAAGTTATCCTTTCTGCAAAAATGGTCGAAAGCTTCCTGTGTGCATCGGTAAAAGGCATATCTTTTTTGATCCTGAATGCACAGAATGCACCGTAAAATCTGTTCATAACACCTATTGCAACCGACAGGTATGATTGAATATCCGTGCTGGAATTATTGCCCCTTTTTACACCGTTTATCTGCTCTCCATTCAGCAGAAGATACCGTTCCTTTTCCAAAAGGCCGAATATTTTTTCTTTATCGAGGGTTGCTTCAAGTTCATCTGCGGTAATATCTATGGAAGATTTCAATAATCTTGTTATCCTTGGCGAAGAAATTGTCTCTTTTAAGGAAATAAGCACGATATCAGCATCGAGTTCATTCATGGCTTTTTCCAGTATCAATTCTATTACCGTTCTTACATTGTTGTTCAAGACCATGGCTTCGCTGATCTGATAAAGGGACAGCGCCTCTTTTAACTGTATATTTTCTTCCTCAAGTCTGCGCCTCTGAATGGCTTTTTTTATGATCAAACCGAGTTCTTCGAGCTTGAACGGTTTCAGGATGTAATCAACAGCCCCAAGCTTCAAAGCCATAATGGCTGTTTCTACAGTACCAAAGCCGGTCAGGATGATAAATTTATGGTTCAGCCCGTGTGTATTCGCCTTTTTCAGCAATTCTATGCCGTTCATGCCCGGCATTTCAAGATCCGTAAGAACAATATCGTAGTAAAATTTTCGCAGATATTCATACGCATCATTGCCGTCCTTGGCAGTATCCACTCTATATCCTTCGAGTGACAGATATTCCTGCAAGAGTTCCCGTATAGAACTCTCGTCATCAACAACGAGGATATGTACTTCCCTTATGTCAGATTTTTCTATCTCCATCATTACGTCTATGTGTTATAGGTAAAATTATAGTAAATGTTGTGCCTTTATTCAACTCACTTTTTATCATAAGCCGTCCATCGTGTTCCTCAACAGCGTTCATAACGATAACCATGCCGAGCCCTGTTCCTTTACCGACAGGTTTCGTTGTAAAAAACGGCGTAAATATTCTGGCAAGATATTCATCCGGAATACCGACGCCTTCATCCGTTATCTCGAGTTCAACATTACCTTTATCAAAGATCCTTGTTGAGATAATAATGCTACCTTTTTTACCGCCCATTGCATCCCTTGCATTGGAAATCAAATTGACCAGCAACTGTTCTATTGCGTCCGGAATACCCTGGATGTTCGGCAATGTATCGTCAAGTTTCCTGACAAGCTCGATATCAATCATTCTTAATTCGTACTCCCACAACGCCGAAAC
>DAHXOM010000264.1 GCA_027364825.1 bacterium
ACCTAATAATCCAGCGAACACAGTTGCCACCCATTGTAATTTAATTTCTAACTTCATAAGCACCTCTCTTTATTAGTGAACCTATCACCAAAGGGGACTTCTTGCTATTTAAGCCGTTAATGGCTATTTTGGGAGGGAGTAGGATAAGCATTTTTGTTTATTAATATTTATGGAGGCGGCATGAAGAAAACAATCTATCTAATACCGTTGGTAGTGATCTTGCTTTCGTTACCCGTTCGAGTGTATGCAAATAAAAACATCACCTTCCCTCTTATCTCAAACTATCTCTTGTCCCAGGATGAGTTTAAAAATTTCTCGGAAGAACTCGGTTTGGCTTTAAGCTATAATATGCTCGGCCCTTCCAACAATCTTGGTTTAACCGGATTTGAAATCGGAGGGGCTGTAAGCTTTGCAGATATAAACCAGAAGGCATCGTATTGGCAAAAGGTAACAGCCGACCACAATCCGCCGGATTACCTTGTCATTCCGAGACTGATCGTCAGAAAAGGCCTGCCTTGGGGTATTGATATCGGTGCTTCCTATTTACAGATCCCTAACACCAACATTTCTCTTGTCGGCGGAGAAGTGAAGCTCGCTGTGCTGAAAGACGGCATAGCAACACCGGCAATCGGTTTGAGAGCGGCCTACTCAGCTTTAATGGGTGTACAATATCTCAATATGCAGGTTATTGATGCATCCATTGGTATCAGTAAAAAACTCCTTATTTTTGAACCCTATGCTGGTGTATCAGATGTATTCATTATGAGCAAGCCAAGCAATATACCGAGTTCTGCAATCGATATAACACTTCCGCCTGCCCAATGGGCTTATTTAAAAGAGGAAGATATATCCGAATTCAAAGGTACTGTTGGATTACAGCTTGATCTGACCATCGCAAGATTCGCTGTTGAGGCTGCATTTGCCAAGATACCGGTCTACAGTGTTAAATTGACCTTCGGACTATAAAATATCGCAAAACCTATATATAGTCAGACCTTTTTATGAGGCCGCTGACAGGTTTTCCATTGATAAAACGGGAGACGTTTTTAACGGCATATTGCATGGCTTCTCCAAGTGTCTCTTTCACAAGTGCGGAATTATGAGGTGAACCGAGAACATTGGGAAGGTCAAGGAACGGGTAGTTCATCCTGAACTCGCCTGACCTGAACGGCTCTATCCACCATGCATCGATACCTGCCTTAAAATCAGGATTGTTTTTCAGGTATTCATAGAGCGCCTTCTCGTTGATGATGTCCCCCCGTGCAACATTGACGAGGATTGCATTACGTTTCATCAATCCGAGTTCCCTTCCACCGATGATTCCCCGCGTCTGCTTTGTAAGGGGTAAGGCAACAACAAGGATATCGGATACCTTCAACACAGTATCCATATCCTTTAATGTCCCTATGAAATCCACTTTTTCCTCTGTCTTACCGGATGTGTTCACCGCGTAGATCTTTGTTCCAAAGGGACGGATAAGGTTTGCCACAGATTTCCCGATGCCGCCGAATCCAAGGATCCCGCACGCACTGCCCCTGATATAACCGCTCATGACGCTATGATCGAATTCGAGCTTTTTCAGCTTCGTGTGGCCCTGCATAAGATTTTTTGACAGTGCGAGCACCATGCCCAGCACATGTTCTGCCATTGCACCGGCGTATGCACCTGCATTACTTGCAATCACGATATTTTCAGGAATAGCAGCAAAAGGCAGATGGTCCGCACCTGCGGATAAAAGCTGTATGAATTTGACACCCGGGAGAAGTTTTATCTCATCCGGTGAGAGCTCGTAGTTGATGTTCCATGTAAGAAGAATGGATGCATTTCGAACAGCGTCAATGCGTTCTTTGGGAGAAAGCCCTTTGATAAAAACAACATCGGGGATAAACTCCTGAATAAGCCTCCTGGTTTCATCATCTGTTGAAAAGGTTACAACAACATTATTCATAGTGATAAATTTAATCTGAAATTGTATAAGATCAATACATTACCCTCATAAATGCATTTGGAAAGTTTGCAAACGCATTTTCGGGCTAATACAAAGAGTTCACGGGATAAAAAAGAAGGGCGGGTTAAAAACCAGCCCTTCCCGGGACGAAGTTCTACTCTATTTTAAACGAAGCTGTTTTTAGTGTATTGCCGTTTGCATCCTTCAGCTCTACAGCCCAATCGCCTTTCATACCGCTCACGGTTTTGTTGGCAAATGTTCTCCATCTGAAACTCTTTTTTAACGGCAAGGAGACTTTGGACACCTCTTTCTGGTTGTACAGCCACACAAAGGTGACCTGCGTATCCTCTGCGATCTTTGTAGCGTCAAGGAAGGCATATACCTTTTCAGTGCTTGCAGAGAAAGACTCAGCCGCCCCGACCGGGGTCCTGTTTTCAACACCCGTACACACAACCAGTTTTGCCACATTGAACAGTGCTTTCTCTTGTGGGGGTGCCTGATTGGTTGTTTGCGTCTGACCGGTCGTCTGGGTCATCCCCTGCTGTGAATATGCCGTGACCGAAACCATTACGAACACCACTGCGGAAGCGAACACGATAGCCTTTTTGTTCATACCATTCCCTCCTTTTAAGGTTATTTTATAGCTGCAGCTTGATTGCAACACATCTTTAGCACAAAAGCTGTTTCATAACAACATAACATATAATTTTAGTCCTCTGACGCAGGGGCTTAATATTTTAAGTCTCTGCAACTGCCATATTTTGCGCTAAGCGTTGAAAAGAGAAATCCGTCGTTTATAACCGCTCTTTATTGCAG
>DAHXOM010000265.1 GCA_027364825.1 bacterium
GTCAAAAACTATCCTTGCCCGCCTTTGTCTTTAATTTCTTTATCAGCATTATATTGGCTGATCGTAAAAGATCCTCAGGATTCATAGAATACTCCTGAGAAACCGCTACCACAGATAAAAGCAAACCCGTTATTTTACTCTTAAGCTTTCTCCTGGAGGACTTTCTGATCCTGCTTGATATATCTTTATCCACACGAACCGGATTCAGCCCGATCCGCTTTGCCTTTTCTATCAGCCTGTAGGAAGCCTGAAGTGAAGGCATCTGTAAGGGAATATCAAATATCTTTGCACCTTTTTCCTTATGTTTTTGCCTGCCCCAGTTTCTCAGCACATCCTCTTTCGTTTTTACATTTATGTCTCCGAAAACGTGCGGATGCCGGTGTATCAATTTCTCATTGATACCGTTTAAAACATCATCGATCCTGAACCAGCGTTTTTCTTCCGCGAGCCGTGCTATAAAAACTATCTGCAGGGCAAGATCCCCCAGCTCTTCTTTCATAGCATCAGGTTCACCGGATTCGACAGCATCAACAACCTCGTATGCCTCTTCAATCACATACTGCTTAAGATTGTCTATGTCCTGCGCCCTGTCCCAGGGACAACCGTTATCACTGCGTAACTTTGCCATTATCTCGACCAGCTTATCAAACGACTTCATGGAATCACCCTTCTTTTTTTTATAATACTATGCACATTGACTAAAAAATTGCATTTAAAAACAAGCGGTGGTGTTTAATAATTCGCAACCTTGCTTCCGATGTGTCATTCCCACAACAACGGGAATCCCAAAAATGATAAATTGATACGGCAGGATATTCGTTTTCACGGGTATGACAAAAACAAGTAGAGTTTCTAACGGGGTAAACTTACAGAGGACTAATACATCGTTTTTAGTCCGTATGCTACGGGTTGTAGATTTCTGCGGTATCGGCAAAAGTTATATTTCCGGATAATGGATTCAGATTTGAAAAACCAGACACGATGAGGGCTGAGCCGTCCTTCAGGCTTTGAGCTGCATAACCAGCTCTTGCTGAAGATAACAACGGATATTTTACAAACAATTTTGATTGTGGATTAAACACCTCTGCTGCATCAGACACGGTAAAAACAGATGTTGTTACCCCGCCGGCAATAAGGGCATTCCCGTCGCCGAGTACGATATCGGAGAACAATGCACGCTGGTAAGCCATGGTATGGTAGCTCAAAACGGACCTGTTTACGGGATCCAGGATCATGAGTTGGGATACAGGCTGATGGTCTGTGTCCAGTCCGCCGTTTAAAATAACCTTCCCCGAGGTAGAGAGAAATGCCGACGACGGGAAATAGGCTGCACAGGTAATATTGTTGGATATTGTAAATCCGGATATCTGGAAAAATTCTGTTTTACTGTTGCTGATATTACCACCGGCAAGAAACACCTCGTCATCCGAGTAAGCAACAGCTGTTTGAAACACCCGTGGGAACGACATTGCGTACGAAATATCTTTTCCTGTTTTTAGAGCTAAAAGTTCAGCACTGTCTTCAGGCCCGTAGGTACTTATACCGCCTGAAATGAACAGGTTATCGCCGGTAACTATATTTGTCGTATGCCCCGCCCTTGGTACAACCATGGTTCCTGCTTTATAAAAACTATTTGATACCGGATCAAAAACTTCTATGGAAGTTTTTGCATGATCCATAGGCACCGTGACAGAGCATGCCGTGACATTACAGCTAATGTTGACAATATCTGTTCCACCGGCAATGGCAATACTGCCGTCTGACATTGGATTTACTGTAAATAAAACCCGTGGTTCTATCATGCTCGGCCCTTGTTTAAAGATACCTGTATTCGGTTCGTAAATTTCTGAATCCCTGGTAGCTGTAAGTTGAACACAGCCATTCCCACATGAGGACTGCTGACCTGCAACACCCCCCACAATCAGATAGGTTCCGTCCGGCAGAGGGCTTGAAAGGGCAAAAGCCCTTGGTATGGGTTTTGAGCTAAGCCGGGTGAATATACCTACCCTGGTAATAAGGGTGTCAACATTATTTACACTGCCTGCCCTTATTCTAACCCCTGTTGTCTTACCCCTTGCAATAACTGCATCAGCGGCATTTTTTATATCTATGCTCACCGTCCGGTCTTCGCCAGCCGGTATGCTGCCGATGGTAACACCGGAAGGATTGGTCACGATACTTACCTCTTTAACAATAGGGCTGAAATCGGTAGCGGTTATTGAGATGATAACCTTATCGGAACCGGAGGGGAGGCTCAGTGTGTTTAATGAAGCATGTATGCGTGGTGGGATATAATGAGCCCTTATTGCTACAGAACCATATTGCTCGCGATTGCAGGACGGTAAAACAACAATGAGCAGCATGATCCCGCCAAAGACCAACCCGTTTTTATTGTTTTTTATGTGCATTATCCCCTGCATTGATTATACGGAATAACCTTTATTGTGCCCTTTCATGACCAACTTTAATGGAGTATGATCTCTTTTATCTGCTTGTTCTCTGTATCCGAAACAAAGAGGTTGCCGTTTCCGTCAAAGGCAACACCGAAAGGTGCACTGATCCTGGCGAATGCAGCAACCGAACCATCGGGACGAATTCTATAGATCATGCCTGCGGATTGATCCGCTACATACAGATTATCCGCGGTATCAAGTGTAATACCGGCGGGCAGTCCAAACCCGTCTGCAAATGTACTTACACCGCTCCCCTGAACAACTCTTGAGATAGTCCCGTTCGATCTGTTCGCGACATACAGATTGCCCGGCGATAAGAACGCGACACCCATCGGGCCGGACAACCCGACTGCGAAGGTTGATACATTGCCTGAAGAAGTTATTAAAGATAGCGTTCCATTATCATAGTTACCTACATAAAATATGTTGTTCAAAAGATCATACGCAATGCCGGTTGACCCGCTCAATCCCGAGGCAAAGGTATTTATGGTATTATTCAGGTAATCTCCTATTCTACCATTGTTAAAGTCTGATATGAATAAACCTCCTCCATTGTTAAACACAAACCATGAAGGAGAGCTTATATC
>DAHXOM010000267.1 GCA_027364825.1 bacterium
CTGCTCTACCGACTGAGCTATCTGGCCATGGAGGCTTATTATGAAGAAATTATTTTTATAGTCAAGTGTTTAATCCGAAAAATGCATTTGCAAGGACGGATCTGCAAAAAGTCCGCTTGTATTTCCGGATGAACGGCTGCAAGTATTTTATGAAGTTACCCGAAGAATATGGATTTTCTCTGCTTGAGTACTTCTATCAGCATTTCCTGAATGCATGTCCTTACCTGTTCTGATAATTTGTTTATCAGGATATCGTCGTCGATGTCTTCCTCGCTATATTTTGTCATATCGATCGGTTCGCCGTATTTTATATACCACTTGGTCGGAAGGGGGATTGCCCCGATGGGTCCAAGCCATGGGAAGAACGGCGTTATAGGCAGGTAGGGGGCACCAATGAGCTTGCCGAGCCAGTCGGCCCTGCCTATGATAGGGAAGGCTTCCTCGGCTCCTACAACTGCAACAGGTATAATGGGCGAACGCGTCCTCATCGCGAGCTTGATGTATCCTCCTCTGCCGAAGCGCTGCAGTTTATATCTGTCTTTGAACAGTTTCCCAATACCCTTCAATCCTTCCGGGAACACGACAACAAGCTGGTCCTTTTCAAGCAGCCTCTCAGCATTCTCCTGTGCCGCACGGACAGCACCGGTTTTAATAAGGAATGAGTTTATAAAGGGCATATAATAGGCGAAATCTTCGACGAGTGCCCTGGTGATCCTGCTTGCCGGGTGTTCGTTTAATATCGATGTAACTATCATGGCCCCGTCTATCGGTATCCCTCCGGAATGGTTGGAAACAAGCAATGCTCTGCCGGTAGCAGGTATATTTTGGATACCTATTGTTTTCACCCTCCACCATTTATTGTAGAGAAGATCGAAAAAAGGTTTTGCCTTCGCTGTAAAGACAGGATCAAGCCCGAACTCATCGATCTCTGTGGAAGTCGCCCACATTGCGACATTCGCCAGCTGTTCTTTGATCTTTTTGGTGGAGAACTGGGAAAGGAATTCCTGAACTTTTTCGGCTGCGGCGGAAGCGAGGTTAAAGCGAACGGCATTGGTGTTCTTGTTCAGGCCCTTTCTCATAGATTTGAGCTTTTCGTCATAATGGTGAGAAAACTCATCAAATTTGTCTTCGATTACTTTCATGAGTGCAGAGAATTCCTGTGAAGGGACTGCTGTATATCGATCGTATGTTGATCTTTTTTGTTTTTTTAAATTAATAACATGAACCTTTTTTGCCTGCGGCGATAATTTTATCGTCTGTACCGCTAAAGCGGTATCGGGTACGGTCAATCCTTTTATTTGTACCGGACGTTTTGTTCTTGATGATACTGCAGGTATATTGTTTTTAGGCATACTCTCTCTCCCTTATTGAGTTTACTCTACCAGTCTTAATTCTCTCAGCCGCTGACTTCCCATAAAACTTTCCAGGGTATCTTTTATCGGATAGCGCGCTTCAAACTTCATGATCTTTTTTGCCTTGGCCCCGTCTGCAAGCCAGGTGTATTTCAGAAAATTAAGGAAGGTTGGGGGTACCGGAGATAGATTGGCTGACCACAGCATACTTACCATGGAGTATGCCAGAGGATACGGAATCGGAATGCCGATTTTGCCCGATAGTTTCAGTATCGTGCTGAACGGAAGAACGCCCCTTCCCGTTATATTGAATATACCGGGATAGTTGTCCTCGACAGCAACCCTGAAAACGTCGACGACGTCCTCTTCATGTACGAATTGGAACAACGGATCGAACCCGAGTATCGTCAGTATCACAGGACTTGCAAAATATGAGGTTAAAAAGTTTTTTACGGTCGGTCCCATCATTGCACAGGGCCTTAAAACGGTTACTACGGCTTGCGGGTTCTTGTCTTTAAATCTCCGGACAAGATGCTCTACCTCAATTTTATCTCTCAGATACGCCATTTTCGGGTCTGCCATCAAAGGATATTCTTCCGTAAGGAAGTTGGGATTTGTTGCGTTTGCACCGTATGCCATGGTGGTTGAACGTATTACAAATTTCTTTATTTTTACTGCTGCAGAGGCATGCAGTATATTGAGCGTGCCGATGACTTCAATCTCATGAGAAAGCGAGGTATCCTTTATCGGGCTCGATAAGAAAGCAAGATGTATAACCTCTTCGATACCTTCTTTTTTGAAGATTCCTGCAATGACGGCATCAACCATGGGCTCTGTAAGGTCGATCTTGTAAAATTTGATATTTTTTTCGAGGAAATCAGGCTTTCTTATATCCAGTGCTATGATCTGGTAATGAGGATTGCTCGCCAGCCGCCGTATAAGGTTCGATCCTATAAAACTGTTGACACCTGTTATGGCTATCTTTTTTGTTTTTATATTTTTTGCATTGGTCTTTTTATTCGGCATAAAAATATCTTCCCCCCATGAAAAGAATCGTCCTGTTCCCTGCACCCTCAATTTCCGAATCATGGTCAAATCTTTTAACTGTTGAGCAGGTATCTTTCATATTTTAACAACTCTAAACGATTTTTACTCTTCCTGTCAAGTCAGCTTTTTTACCGGTAATGTTTGAAAAAAAGATTTATTTTATATATAGTTTTAACCATGGATAACATTTCGGTAATGCTTGTTGATGATCATAAGGTTGTCAGGGAAGGCATAAAGTATATTATAAACAATCAGAACGATATGAAAATTGTAGCCGAGGCAACGGATGGCAACGAGGTCCTCGATATCCTTGGCAAGATTAAGGTCGACGTAATGCTGCTGGATATAAAGATGAGGAATGTGGGAGGCATATCCCTTATTCCAAAGATTGTTAAGGACTTCGGGACATGCAATGTGATTATCCTTTCGATGTACGATAACCCTAATTATGTTTTTGAATCCATACATGCCGGTGCAAAGGGATACCTTTTAAAAGACGTCGGTTCGGTTGAACTCGTTCATGCGATCCGCTCTGTTTATCGGGGCAACGGGTTTCTCCAATCGGCAGTCACACTGCCTGTTTTGAAAAAGATAGCGATAGATATGCAGATAGAAAAGAGCAAAGTCCTGACCAACACCGAACTGGGCATATTATCGATGCTTTCTGACGGGAGGCGGTACAAGGAGATAGCGACAGCCTTTTCCATAAGCGAGGAAACCGTAAAAAGGCACCTTAAAAAAGTTTACGAGAAACTCGGTGCTTCCGATAAGACAGAAGCTGTGGCAATAGCACTCAGACAGAGGCTTATAGATTAATGAGTGCAATGCATTTTCCGGGCTGATAAAATTATATCTTGGATTCATTTATTTTCTTTAAAACTTTCCGTTTTACTGGTATATTATTAATTCTATGAATATG
>DAHXOM010000268.1 GCA_027364825.1 bacterium
ATATTTTTAGGATTGATAACAAAAACGACAATGACGATAGCGACCGCTAAAATTGCCGTAAGATATACGGTAAGTTTAATATTCATACATTCTCCTCTGTTTTATTTATAATTTCCTCATCCTCATATAGGCGAGTATTCCGCCGAAGAAAAGCAAGAGAGGTATCAGCACCACGGTAAGATAAAAGATCATATTGCCCTGCCGTGCAGTAAGGAACATCTGCTGATTTGAAGCTGTCTTCGGCCGTATGGTAATAAGGTTTTCCTCTTTTACCAGCCAGCTTATAGTATTCATCACAAGGTCTTTATTGTACAGCGCATTGAAGTATTTGTTTGCGGCTATCTTTGATGTTCCGAACACGGCGATACGTGCGGTTTTTCCTCCGGACTCTATCTTCCCCGCAACAGCGACACTGACCGGCCCCCTTGCATCTGATGCCCTGAACGTTGCTATGTCTTTATCAAAAAGGTCCTTAATATCCACATCCGCCCAGCTTGTTTTGCTCGTCATGGCAAGGGTCACAATATCTGAATTGGTACCGTGTGTTTTTGCCTCTTCAACGGTTCTTACCAGCGGGAAGATCGTTGTGCCCTTAAAATCTTTGGTTATCGCGCTCTTTTTGCTGTAATCCGTTACAATGGGTTCTACACCAAGTCCGGGCCCCTGAAACAACCTTACAACCTGGTCAAGAACAACATTGTTTCCCACGAGGATACCATACTTTGAGAGAAGTCCAGATATCCCGGTGTTCGTACGCGGATCTATCATGACAAAAAGGTATCCGCCGGCATCCAGGTACGAGGTCAAGGCATGGAGTTCCGAAGGCAGGAAAGGTTTTACTGCACCTGCCTCTATTACAAGCGTACAGGCCGGAGGGACCGATGCTACGGAAGGTAAGAGTAAACTCTCGATCTTATAGTCCTGGTCCAGTATAGCCTGTTTAAAATCACCATAACCGTCAACCCCTGTTGTATCGGACAGGTCTCTCTCTCCGTTCCCCGTTATGTAACATACCGTTATAACACGATCCCTGAGTATTTTTACGATAGCATTTGTTATCCCGTTTTCATTGGCTTGCTGCGTTTTTATCGTTTTATTACCGTATTGAATAACAATAGTCCCATTGGTGTTTATGCCGTAACTTTTCGCAAGGGTCGGCTCCTTATCCGGGTCTATGACCTCATAGTGCACCTTCTTGCCGGCATACGCATATTCCGATAAGAGGTCCCGTATATCTGAACCTGTACCTTCCTGAAAAAAAGCCGTTATGGTTATCCTGTGCTTCAACTGGAGTAAAACCTTGTCCGTTTCTTGCGAGAGTGTATATTGCTTATTGGCCGTAAGATCCCACCGGTGATAATACCCGGTAGCAGAAACATAATTGATAACGCTGATGAGACCGAGTACAACGAGGACCAGCACCACCATGTTAAGACCGTAAAAAAGGTGTCTTAAATTCGATCCCTCTTTCAGCCTCTGCCTGTTCATGATCCACCAGAATACCAGGAGCAAAAATCCGGCAGATGCCGATACTATTGCCCCCATAGTCCATGATGACACGACAAGACGTATAAATAACCCGCTTATGAGCAGAAACAGACCTGCCATCCAGAGTACAGTTTTCATAGAACTACCTCCATCTCTCTGATTCTAAAACCCTGTGCGTGAGGAACAGGAAGAAGAATATAAAACTCAGGTAATAGACTATGTCCCTTGTATCTACGATCCCCTTCAAGAGGTTCTGAAAGTGCAGATCGATGAGTGATATATAACCGAGAAACGAAGACAGGGCTGGATTCGCACCATGTGATACCCAGCCGATGGCCCAGAATAGAAGCAGGATACCGAATGCAATAACAGCGGCTACGATCTGATTCTCGGTGATACTTGAAGCAAACATCCCGACCGAGATCATCGAAGCGCCGAGGAGGAACATGCCGGTATAGGTGGTTATCATGACACCGGTATCTGCAGATGTGTAAGAACCGAGAAGGACCGGCACCGACAGCGTCAGCACCAGCATCGTCATAAAAACAAGGCACGCGGATATAAATTTTCCCAGTACAATCTCGCTCAGCCTGACAGGCGATGTCATGATAAGCTCCTTGGTCCCGTTCCTTTTCTCTTCTGCGTAGGACTTCATGGTAATGATGGGAAGAAGCAAAAGCAATATCACGGCCAGGTTTGCATACAGGGGCTTTATGATAAAATCTCCGATGTTGAACTTATCGATATATCCCTGATATTTCATGAATTGAAGGCTCAAAAAGTTATAAAGCTGTATCCTTACATAGAAAAAATATCCGGTCATAAGCGCAAAAATGGCGAGTATTATATACGCTATGGGTGACGCAAAGTATGAGACAAGCTCCCTCCTGACAATTGCCCGTGTTCTTCCGGAATTCATTGTACGCCTCCTCTGTCCTGTGAGATCAGCCTTATATACTCATCCTCTAAATCAACAGCTCCGGATGAAAATTCCGCAACCCCGTATCCGGCCCTGAATACCGCATCCGTTATCGATGCAGGGTTCTTAAAATCACCGTTTATCCTGATCGTAAAGGTATTGTTTTTTTTCTTCACCTCTTTTATACCCGGTATGGATTCCAGCAGCCCGGCAATGCCGTTGTCCTCCCGGGCGGTAACAAGCCGGTAAACCTTATCGCCGTGAAGCTCACCCCGGGACAGATTATAGTCTCCGACGCTCAGCAGCCGGCCGTCATTGATGATAACAACCCTGGTACAGGTTACGGTCACCTCCGGGAGTATATGGGTGCTGAGGATAATGGTATGATCTTTGCCGAGCTCTTTGATAAGGTTTCGTATCTCTATGATCTGTTCCGGATCAAGCCCGACGGTCGGCTCATCGAGTATCAGTATGGGCGGATCGCTTAAAAGCGCCTGGGCAATGCCTACCCTCTGCCGGTATCCCCGTGACAGGTTACCTATGATCCTGTCTTTTACCTTATCAAGGTTTGTCTGTTGTATAACCTTTTCCATCGCGGCACCCATTACTGTGCCGGATAACCCCTTGATACCCGCCATAAATCTGAAATAACCAAGTACTGTCATCTCGGGATATGCAGGGGCAAGTTCCGGAAGATAGCCGATGGCACCCTTGACTTTCAGAGGGTCTTTTTTAATATCGTAGCCGTTAACGGTTACCTCTCCCTCGGATGGCGCCAGATACCCGGTTATAATACGCATGGTCGTTGTCTTCCCTGCACCGTTGGGTCCCAGAAAACCAAGTACCTCGCCTTTTTCAACCTTGAAAGATACGCTGTTCACGACCGTGCGTTCACCGTATGTCTTTGTTATTTTTTTCAACTCAATCATAAAATACACCCCTTCCTCAAATTAAGAGAGATTTTATTCCAGACAGAAAAAAAGAATAGAACTGCTTACGTTACAACAGATTCGAGTATACTTCCTGAAGGCATGGTATCTACATCGACCTTAACGTCTATATTCCCGCTGTTCATATATATGGTAAACTTATTACCCTTCTGCCAGTTAAACGTGAGGGGTATCTTTATCAGTTGATCGATTGTCCTCTTGAGCAGCCGCGCACCGTACTTCTGGCTGTACCCGTTGGTCACGACATAATCCAGGGCATCCTCCGTCACAACGAGTTGCTTGCCTTCCCTCTCTATCTGCTTTATTGCCTGACCTAAATACTTCCGGGCAATCTCTTTCACGGTTTCGTACTTCAAAGGATTGAAGACTATTATTTCGTCTATCCTGTTGAGGAATTCCGGCGAAAAAAGCCTCTCTGCCTCGCCGATTACGGCCTTCCTCATGGAGTCAATACCCTGCTGTGCATCGTTGAGGAAGCCGAGGGGCTGCATAAATTTTTTAAACTGATCCGAGCCGAGGTTGCTCGTCATGATTATCACTGCATCGCTGAAGTATACCTTTTTACCTCTTCCATCGGTAAGCCAGCCTTCATCGAATACCTGGAGTAAAAGATTATGGACAAAGCTGTTGGCTTTCTCTATCTCGTCGAGCAGGACAACGGACGAAGGATTGTCCCGTATCATATTGGTAAGCGTTCCGCCCCTTTCAGAGCCTACAATACCTCTCGGCATGCCGATAAGCTTATCTATTGCAATAGAAGAATCGCCGTACTCCGACATATCCATACGTATGATCTTGTTCTCATCCTCATAGAAAAATTCCGCAAGCGCTTTTGCGAGCTCTGTTTTCCCAACGCCGGTAGGACCCAGGAACAGGAGTACACCGTCCGGCCTGTTGAAGTTTTCCTTCAGCGGGCCCTTGTTCAACCGAATGCGGTCTGTCACTCGTTTTATCGCGTCTTCTTGCCCTATAACCCTTTTTGAAAGGATATCTTCTATATTTATGAATCTCTGTGCCGTATCCCTGAATACCATATCAAGCGGTATCTGCGATTCCTGGGCAATGACCTCCTTGATCGTATCTACGGATACAACCTCTTCGTTCTTGATCTCGGTCTTGACCGATGACGTGTCGAGCCAGCCTATTACCTTATCCGGAAGTCTTACCGACCTGTTATATCTCTGGCTCATATCAACCGCGGTATCGATCACTTCATGCGGTATCGTTACATTGTAAAGCCTCTCCAGTCTCGGTACAACACCCTGAACAATCGTCCGTGCCTCAGGTACAGACGGTTCCTTTACATGGACAAGCCTGAACCTTCTCGCGAGTGCTTCGTCCTCTGCTATGAACTCCTTATACTCCGTATACGTTGTAGCCCCGATCATCTGGACTTCACCCCGTGCAAGGCTTGATTTGAATATGTTGGCGGCATCACTCGGAACGCCCATTGCAGAGCCCGCACCCACAAGGCTGTGTGCCTCATCAACAAACAGGATGATGTTCTGTTTCTCTTTCAGCTCCTTGATAATCCGTTCGATCCTGTCTTCAAACATACCCCTGAACATTGTCCCTGCAACAACGGTATTCATCTGCAAATTTACTATCTGTTTTTCCTGAAGCCTGAGAGGTACCCTTTCCGGTTCAAGCTCGACCAGCCGGGCAAGCCCTTCCACAATGGCCGTCTTGCCGACACCCGCCTCTCCTACCAGCATAACGGAATTGCTGCGCTCTTTATGGGACAGTACCTCCATGATCTGGGACAATTCTTTTTCCCTGCCTATCAACGGCGGTAGTTTATCCATTCGCGCGAGTTTGTTCAGGTTCGTTCCGAACTGCTTGAGATAGGGCGGGAGTTCATATTTTTTCTTCAGTTCTTTTTCTTTCTCTTCCCGCTTCTTCACCTGCCGGTCGATCTCAATGATCACGGTCCTCGGGTCATAGCCAAAGCCGTGGAGAAGCTGGACCGGATAACAGTGTCCCTCTTCAAACATCGCCTGAAGTACATCAACAGGCATGACCACTTGTTTTCCTTCCCGGCGGATGTTCTCCCATGCGATCTGTAAAACCGCGGTTGCATCGGGTAAAAACTTAACGCCGCGGGTAACGAAATACTTCGAATTATTGAGGTGTTCCTTTAAAAGCTCTTCCACAAGCTTTCTCTCGATACCGAGTGCGTTGGTAAAATCGTTATAAAACTCTTTCTCGATAGTTATAAAAGCAAGGAAGATATGTTCGACTCCAACGTAGAACTGCTGGCGCTTCTTCGACTCGTCTATCGCAAGATTGAGCATTGCCTGCGTCCGCTCTGAAAGCCTGTCTTTATAGTTGGTCAGGTCAAACATTTATCGCCTCTCTAACTCCTGTTATACATCAATTTCTCAAGTCTATCAACCCTTTCCTCTGTCGGCGGGTGCGTACTGAAAAGGGAGGCCATACCCTTACCGAGGAATGGCGCCACAATAAACATGTGTGCTGTAGACGGGTTGGCTTGCATCGGCATCCTCTGATTGCCATACTCCAGCTTCTTTAAAGCCGATATCAGGCCGTTCGGATTGCCCGTCAGCCTTGCACTGCCCTCGTCGGCATAAAATTCCCTTGACCTCGATATTGCAAGCTGGACGATACCCGCTGCAATGGGTGCGAGTATTGCAAACAACAGCATGACAAATATGTTGTTGTTTCTGTCCCTGTCATTGAATCCTCCGAACATGCCTGCAAACATTGCCATCCTTGCGAGAAGTATAATGGCACCGGCTATGGTCGCGGAAATACTGCTTATCAGGATGTCCCGGTGACTGACATGAGAGAGCTCATGGCCGAGTACTCCCTCAATCTCGTCATCGTTCATCATGTCCAGCAGTCCCTCGGTAACGGCCACTGCCGCGTGTTCGGGATTCCTTCCGGTTGCAAAGGCGTTCGGCGTCTGGTTGGGTATAAGGTATACCCTCGGCATGGGAAGGCCGGCCTGCGTCGTTAGCTTTCTCACGATGCCGAACAATCTCGGCGCATCGGATTCGGAAAGCTCTTTTGCCTTGTACATAGCCAGAACAATCTTATCCGAAAACCAGTAGCTGAAGAAGTTCATGGCTACTGCAATACCAAAAGCAATGATCATTCCATTCTCTCCGCCCAGCGCACCGCCGATAACCACCAGCATTCCTGTCAGAATTCCGAGCAGCAAAACCGTTTTCAATTGATTCATATCTGAATTCTCCTGTTCTTATCCATATATCTTATGAATATCCTATGAAAATTTTAAAGCCGCTTGCATGATAAGTCAATAGTGACATTGATATTTTCTCGTAGTTTGCTATACTATATCTATGAATAAGAAGCTTACAAAAGAACAGAAACAAATACTAAAAAGATGTCTGTGGGATAGGCCAATTACACCAGAGCAATTTTACGGTATTATAAAAGGCCAATATACTTATCCAGGAGCATCAAGAGCATTTTACATAGCAAGGCTGTTGGAATATGCTAATTGGTTTGACATAAAAAAAATATTTAAGCCTAAAGAAATATGTGCTCTGTGGAATGATGAAGTTAGACGATATGTAAGGGCAAAATCTATTAAGGAAGGTATGGACTTTGCGTGCAAAATTCTACACGGAAACACTTTATCCTACACAAGATAAAGATAATAACAGCGCCTCCCACGCTCCCCTCACGCTATTGAAAAAGGCATATGTACAGAAATAAAATGTACAAGTACCTTAAAGTTATCCCGGTATTGTTTTCAATATTGTTTATGGCCTGTCCCGCTACCCATACCTCTTGTCCGAGTTATCCATGGCAAGTGGTTTACAAAGAGTTACTCGATTCAGAAAAATATGGTTTTTAGTTTATCGATCTGCCTTTCTGTAATCCTCTGAAAATCGGGGCGGTCGTTCACAAAATAATCAAGGTCCTCTGAAAACCTGTGATTGTAATAACCTCTTGAGAGTGCTGTTCCCCCGGTAAGGTAGAACGGAGAGTCCTTGAATATGGGTATTACTTTATCTTGTGTAGGATAAAGTGTTTCCGTGTAGAATTTTGCACGCAA
>DAHXOM010000272.1 GCA_027364825.1 bacterium
AAAGTGCTCTTCGAGCATACTAATTCTCTGTGTAAGCAGGGAGATCTGAACCTCCGGTGAACCCGTATCTTTGTCGCTGGTGCCGTAAGCTTTTACAACCTCTGCTTTTTTTTCCTTTGTTAATGCCATTTTTACCTCCTGCGTTTATACTCCTTGATTATAAGGAACTATATTTTTATTTTAGTCAAAAGTGTTTCCCTGTCTATAAGGAAACTATACTTGTTATCTTCGCATTCCAGACGCTGTTTTATGTCCTGTAATTGAACAGCCTGTTCCACATGAAATTCTCCAACACTCAAACGCCTCAGTGCTGTCACATGCACACAACACTCTATCACATCACCGATAGACTTTGCAAGGGAACGTATATACGTACCCGATGATACTTCCGCCGTGAAGAGCGCGTACGGAGGGGAAAAGTCATCCAGGGAGAGTCTTCCTATGTTTACCGTCCTCGGATGTAATTCTACCGTTTGTCCTTTTCTCGCATACGTGTACAGGGGTCTTCCCTTGTATTTTATGGCTGAATAAACAGGCGGGTATTGTTCCATGGGCCCGTGGAATGACTGTACTGCTGCCGTTAAATCCTCAGCCCGGACATTCGAGCAATCGCATGTTCTGGTAACCGTTCCCTCGCTGTCCATGGTGTCGGTTTCTTCTCCCAGTTTCACGGTAAACCTGTACACTTTATTCAAATGAAGGAAATACTGCGCAAGCCTGGTAGCGGTTCCCAGGAGCAGGATCATGAGGCCCGTTGCTATGGGATCCAGGGTACCGGTGTGTCCGATCTTTTTAACAGGCAGCAGCGGTTTCAATTCTCTGATAACATCATACGATGTAATCAACGGCGGTTTATCTATGAGGATCGCTCCCGATAATTCCATGTTACTACTTCAGCCTCTCAACGATCTTTGCAAAAACCCTGTTCTTAACTTCGGACAACAACCCTTCCATAGTACATCCGGCTGCATTCTTATGCCCGCCGCCGCCAAACCCTTCGGCGATATCGGAGATATTGACGTTCCGTTTCGACCTAAGGCTTATCTTGTACTTGTCTTGCCCGACCTCCCGGAACAGAACAGCAACAACAACGCCATTGATCGATTTCGGATAATCGATCATACCTTCTGAATCTTCTTTCGTGGTCTTTGTGGCTGCATACATAAACCTGGTTAGTTCAACAGATGCTATCCTGCCGTCTGACGAAAGCTCAAGCGTATCGAGGACCATCTTCAGCAGTTTCAGCCTGCCGAGGGATTGGTTCTCGTAAAGTTTTTCGCTGATATCCCCTATTTCTGCACCCAGTTCTATAAGCTCTGAAGCGGCTTTCAGCGTCTTGCTGGTCGTATTCCTGTACCTGAACGATCCGGTATCATAGATGATACCGGCAAGGAGTAATGCTGCTACGGTAAGATCGAGAGGAATACCGGCTTTCTTAAAGAGGGTATAGATAAGCTCGCACGTGGCTGACGCGCCGGGATCGACGATGTTCAGATCTCCATACATGGTGTTGGTCCTGTGGTGATCGATGTTAATGGTGATCTTCTTCTTAAACGCAGCAAAATGCTCGCCGAGCATATCCGTACTGCCGGCATCCACACAAATTGCCACATCGAAATTTGTGGCGGATAGAGTTGTTTTTATTATTTCAGAGTGCGGCATAAACCGGATAAACGACGGTACTCCGTCCGCATTATAAACACTCACCTGCTTGCCCAGCGCTTTCAGGTAATGATAGAATGAAAGTGCAGCGCCGATGGTATCGGGCTCGGGATTCACATGTGACAATATGAGAAATCTTTGATTTGCCCTGAGCAAGTTTTTCAGTTTTTTAACGGTTTCCGCGCGGATCATAAATTCTTTATTCTTTTTAACGTTGCGTCTATTTTTTCACCATAATCAAGCGATGTGTCATACTGAAACGAGAGGGAAGGAAGGGTTCTGATGTTCAGACGGCTTGCTTTTAATTCTCTCCTTATAAAACCGGCCATCTTCTCAAGGGCAACGGATGTTTTTTTTCTCTGCTCTTCGTCACCGATGACCGTGTAATACACGATCGCGGATTTAAAATCCGGTTTTACTTCGACTTCGTTAATCGTGAGGAACCCTATTCTCGGGTCCCGTACCTTTCTTGATATTATCGACGTTATCTCTTCTTTCAGCAGCTCGCCAAAACGCTGCGTTCTATTCGGTATCATAACTCAGCTTGCAGCACCCTCTTTTTCCATTCTGTAAAATTCCAGCTCGTCGTTCTTTTTCAAATCGTTGAATTTCTCTATACCGATACCGCACTCGAAACCTTTATCGACATCTTTCACGTCCTCTTTGAACCTTTTTAAGGAGCTGATCCTGCTTTCATAGACAACGACACCGTCTCTCACGACCCGTACATTAGCCCCCCTCTCAACCTTGCCGTCGATTACCATGGAACCTGCTATCTGGCCAACTTTACTGATCTTGAACACCTCGAGTACCTTGGCCCTGCCCACACTTCTCTCCTTGATCACGGGCTTCAACAGCCCCGTGAGGGCCTTCTTTATATCATCTATCAGCTCGTATATTATCGTGTAGGTCTTAATCTCGATGTTCTGGGTGTTTGCTATCTGGACCGCCTTCGCATCGGGCCTGACATTGAATCCTATGATAATGCCGTCGGAAGCCGCGGCAAGCATTACATCGCTTTCGTTTATGCCGCCTATACCCGCATGGATTATTTTGACCTTTACATTTTCTTCCGAAAGTCCTGCTATAGCGTCCCGGATAGCACCCAGTGATCCCATAACATCACACTTTAAAAGCACGGGCAGTTCTTTAATACTCCCCTCTTCTATCTTCTTATATATGTCCTCAAGCGATACCTTGTTCTTCTTCGTGGGTTCCAAAGCCTGGTGCTGATTGACCCTGTGTTCGGTGATCCTGGCTGCCATATCCTCATCATCAACAGCCAGTATGATATCTCCGACCTCGGGGAGCGATTCAAAACCGATGATCTCCACCGGCATGGCCGGCCCGGCACTCGGCATGACGTTCCCGTTATCATCGAGGAGTGTTTTGACCCTGTTGTAATGAGCACCATAAACGATATAATCGCCTTTTTTGAGCGTACCCTCTTTTATTATTGCCGTAGCAACGACACCAAATCCCTTTTCCATACGTGTCTCTATAATGGTTGCTTTGGCCTTTTTGTCCGGATTTACCTTGAGCTCCAGCATCTCCGCCTGCAGGAGGATAAGCTCCAGCATCTCATTGATACCTGTTTTCTTCTTCGCGGAAATCATGGCATACAGGGTATTTCCGCCCCACTGTTCCGGCACAAGTCCGTAATCCGAAAGCTGCTGCATCACTCTCTGCGGCTGGGCTTCGGGTTTATCTATTTTATTTATTGCAACAAGGATGGGTACGCCCGCAGCTTTTGCGTGATCGATAGCTTCGATGGTTTGCGGCATAACCCCGTCATCAGCAGCAACGACCAGCACAACGATATCCGTCACCTTCGCACCTCTTGCCCGCATTGCCGTAAAAGCCTCATGACCCGGTGTATCGAGGAATACAACCGTCTTATTGTCCACCATTATTTTATATGCACCGATATGCTGTGTTATTCCTCCAGCCTCGCCTTCTGCCACCTTTGTTGCCCGTATTGCATCAAGCAGGGTGGTCTTGCCGTGATCGACATGCCCCATGACCGTTACCACGGGCGGCCTTGCCTTCAGTGTTTCCGGTGCATCTTTCTCTTTTTCAAGGATTGCTTCAGGAGATTCTTCCTGCTTCAATGTTACCTCAAATCCTATGTCTTTTATTACCAGGGAAGCGGTATCCGCATCAATGGTGTCATTAATCCCGGCCATAACACCAAGGGCTATAAGTCTTTTTATAATCTCGGATGCCTTTACCCCCATAAGCTGCGAGAGCTTGGACACCGTCATTTTATCGTCTATCTTCACGATTTTCTTTTGCGGCTGCACCGGTGCTTTTGGAATTCCCTGGGGAGATTTTTCATGTTTTTGCTGTTTGTACTGGGGCTGTACCTTCTTCGGGTAAGTAGTAACGGTCTCCAGTATTGTCTCGTCTTCCTTGCTTTCCTGCAGCAGATCAATCTCCTCAGAAATATCCGTTTTTATTCTGGATAATATCTTTTTCTTTATAAAAGCCCCGCCCTTCTCGGATTTAATCTTGCCTTTACCCTTTTCCGGAGCAAGGATCTCCACAGACGGTTTTGCGGGTTTTTTAGATTCAACAGTTTCCTGTTCTTTGGCCTCACCGGCAGGGGGCTGCTCTTGTACCACCGGGGACGGCTCGGGCTGTGAAGTACCTTCTTCTGCGGTTATTTCTTTATGCCCGGTCTGCGCAGGCTTTTTTACCTGTGCTTCATGAACCGGCTCCTCCCGCATCTGTGTTGTTTCCTGTTTTACGGCCTTTCCCTGTGCCGCGGTGCGGGTACCGGTTGTTTCTTCAGTCTTCGATACAGGCGGGTGAGCCGTTTCATGCACACCCTTTTCTGGTGCTTTGACCTCCTCCTCCGGTGATTGCTGTTTTTCCCCAGCACCGGCCTGGACCGGCTGCTGGACTTCCTGTTCGGGTGCAACAGCTTCCTTTCTCTTCCTGAGGATGGTCTTCGGTTTTACCTCTGCCTGAACCTTTTCTTTTTCGAGTAATTTTTTTAAAGCTTCGAAATCTTTTTCCTCAACCGAGCTGTTATGGCTCTTTACCGTTACTCCGAGATCCTCAAATTTTTTTATGAGATCCTTATACGGAAGGTTAAGCTCTTTTGCTATTTCATGTACCCTTTTTTTCATCTTATCCCTTTTTAATTGCTCTGATCGACAGACTCGGACTTCTTTCCTGAAGATTCGCTGTCAGACCTTTTTTTTAATTCTTCTATCGCCGATTCTTTCAGTTGTTTTGCGTTGTTCTCGTCAAAACCCGGTATCTTTATCAATGCATCCATCGGGCTCTCCGCCAGTTCTTTCATGGATTTTATCCCGTATCCGTACAGCAGTTCAGCGGTTTTTATCGTTATCGAGCTAAATCCGGCAAACGCTTCTTTGGCCTTTTCTTTTATCTCTTTCATGTTGGTCTCGCTCTTGATATCGATCTTCCAGCCGGAAAGCTGAGCAGCCAACCGCACATTTATGCCCTTTCTTCCAATCGCAAGGGATAACTGGTCATCCGGGACAATAACTTCTATATATCTCTCGTCTTCATCCACGGAAACCTCCGTTATTTTTGCCGGGGCAAGTGCGGAAATTATATATTTTGCATGATCGGTTGTCCATGGAATGATATCTATCTTTTCCCCGCTTAACTCCTGGACGATGTTCTGTACCCTTGCTCCTCTCATTCCGACGCAGGCTCCGACAGCATCCACATCCTTATTCTTCGAGAAAACCGCTATCTTCGCCTTATTGCCGGGCTCCCTTGAAACAGCCTTTATTTCAACAATACCTTCCGCAATCTCCGGTACCTCCGTTGAAAACAACTTAACGAGGAACTCGTTGTTCGTTCTGGACAGGATAATCTTCGGGCCTTTGTTGGTCATCCTGATCTCCTGCACATAGACCCTTATTTTATCCCCTATCCTGAAGTTCTCTTTGGGCAGTTGTTCTGTCGGCGGCAGCACGCCTTCTGTTTTGCCAAGGTCCATCACGATTGTTCTGCCCTCGAACCTCCTGATGACCCCGTAAACGACCTCGCCCTTCTTCGTCTTGAACTCCTTATAAACAACCTCTTTCTCAGCATCGTTCATCCTCTGGAGGATGACCTGTTTAGCTGCCTGTGCTGATATCCTTCCGAATTTTTGTGTATCTATTTTTATACCGATACTGTCCCCTGCCTGGGCATCGGGATCCATGGTCTTTGCCTGCTCCATGGTAAGCTGTGTGTCGGGATTGGTTATCGTTTCAACGACTTCTTTAAACTCGAACACCTCAACCTCACCGAGTTCTTCGTTGAACTTGGCCTCTATATCGGCATTGTATTTGATCGTTTTCTTGGCTGCACTTATCATAGCAGCCTCTAAAGCATTCAGTATTATGACCTTATCTATACTTTTATCACGCTCGAGCTGCCCTATAATTTTTGTGAGTTCAGAAAACATTTTTTCCCCCTATACTTTAAATGTTAAATTTGCCTTCTTTATAATCCTGTACGGTATCATAATTTCGGTACCGTCATCGTCAATCAATACGTCCTCATCCTTCATGCCTCGGAGTGTCCCCTCGAGGACAACTTTATTCAAAACAGGCTCACGCGTTATTATCCTGATGTCTCTCCCGCTGAACCTCACGTATTCCTCTTTCCTCTTTAACTCCCGGGTAAGTCCAGGGGATGACACCTCCAACGTGTAAGAAAAATGAATCGGCACTTCCACATCTATATCTATTGCACTGCTCAGTATATGTGCCGCCTTTTCACAGTCCTGTGCACTGATCCTGCCTCTTTTATCAATAAACACTCTGAGTACATTACCGGTCCTTTCCTTCCGGTACTCAACATCTATGACCTCATAACCCGCTTTCGGCAGATTCGAGGAAGCTATATCATAAACCTTGTCAGCTATACTCTTATGTTTGTCCATAACCATTCTCCACCATGCAAATAAAAAAGTGGGTTAAAACCCACCTTTTAAATACCGCTTTATAAGTTAAGCACAAAATATTTAGATTTTCAAGTGTTTTCTCTTAACCGCCGGACCAGCGCAAAACAGGCCATTTCCCCGTGTTAAATTCATGTAAAATCCGCGTAAACCAAAGTTTACTTGTGTGTAAAATTAATCGGATGTAATTTTCTCCTATCATGGGAAAAAGAACATGCGATCGTATCATTAAACTGCTGTCGTTATTTTTCACTTTTTTTATCTTACTGCTCATCGTTGGAATTGTCTATGAATTAATACGGGGATCGGCGTCTTCCCTTGCAAAATTCGGCTGGAAGTTTATCATAACCTCAACATGGGACCCGGTAAATCAGGTCTTCGGCGCATTACCTTTTATCTTCGGCACCATTGTTTCATCGATTATTGCCTTAATTATAGCCCTGCCGCTGAGCATAGGCATAGCGATCTTCCTCTCGGAACTTGCGCCAAACAGGGTGAAGTTTTTTGTCTCTCTCATGATCGAACTGCTCGCCGCCATACCGAGCATAATCTATGGGTTATGGGGATTATTTGTTATGACACCTTTCCTGCAGGTCCACGTCGAGCCTTTTCTCGGGAAATACCTTGGGTTTGTCCCCCTGTTCCAGGGTCCGCCGGTCGGTGTCGGCATGCTCGCCGGCGGTATGATACTGGCAATTATGATCTTACCGACTATTGCATCCATAACGAGGGACATATTCAATACCATCCCCATGCTGTATAAAGAAGCCGGGTTCGCGATCGGTATGACAAGGTGGGAAGTTATATCAAAAATAGTCTTTCCCCAGGCCAGATCAGGGATGATCGGTGCAATCATGCTGGGGTTCGGCAGGGCACTCGGGGAAACAATGGCGATAACCATGGTAATAGGCAATGCACCGTCCCTGTCCCCGTCGTTATTCTCGCCGGCATACACGCTGGCCAGCGTCATAGCCAATGAATTTACCGAGGCAACATCGAAACTCTATATCTCATCGCTGATAGAACTCGCACTCCTGTTATTCATAATTTCCATGACCTTTAACGCCATAGCAAAACTACTCATCAAAAAAGGGAAGTTCACAGAATGAGCTCAATAACGTATCTCAAGAGACGCATGGTCAACAAAACAATGCTTTTTCTATCGTATGGCTCCGCGGCCATCGGCGTTCTTATCCTGTTCCTCATACTTTCTTACATAATTATTAAAGGAGCATCATCCCTGAACCTTGACTTCTTTATAAAGCTGCCGAAACCAACAGGGGAAACGGGCGGCGGCATTTCGAATGCCATTGTAGGGAGTTTTATTGTCGTCGGTATAGCATCTCTCATAGCAATACCCGTCGGCGTAATGTCCGGCATATATCTGGCCGAGTTCGGCAAAAACAAATTTGCCTCGTTCATACGGTATTTCGCGGATGTGCTGAACGGCATACCTTCCATCGTCACCGGTATCGTGGCGTATGTCTTTGTTGTTTTACCGATGCACGGGTTTTCAGCGCTTGCCGGAGGCATTGCTCTGTCGATCATGATGATCCCCATCATAACGAGGACCAGCGAAGAACTGATACGGATGGTGCCGGACACCATACGGGAGGCTGCACTTGCACTCGGCATACCGCAGTGGAAGGTTATATTGTTTATCGTCTTGAGGACCGCATCGACCGGCATCGTAACCGGCATCATGCTTGCAGTAGCAAGGGTCGGCGGTGAAACGGCACCGTTGCTGTTTACCGCGTTCAACAATTCTTTCATGAGCTTCAAGCTGAACCAGCCCATCTCGACCATGACGGTACTTATCTACAACTACGCATCATCACCGTACCCGGATTGGAATGCGATAGCATGGGGTACCGCATTCCTCCTCATCATGATCCTTCTCGTGGTGAACATAATATCAAAGATGTTTACAAAGGGAAAATAT
>DAHXOM010000275.1 GCA_027364825.1 bacterium
TTATTTTAAAATCGTCAACAAATTTCACTACGACAGAATACTCTGCCGATATGGTCACGCTCTGGGGATCATTCTGGCTTATCGTAACATCATCTATGGTAATCGGAGCATGGATGTTGGTAAGTTTTGATCCTATATCAGATTTTATGTCGCTCAATCCCGCGGTCTGTATGCGGTTTGCATTGACCTCGAACAGGTTCTGTATCTGATAATTAATGATATACACCGGTGCAATCTTTATGATTGCATAAACAATTGCAGCTAATACAAGAACCCAGATAAATGTTGAAATCTTTGAACTGCCTGTCTGGTCTTTTCCATAAAATTCATTTATTCGCATGGAGTAATATTATTCATACTTTTTATAACAGTCAACAAGTATGTTGCATTGAGGGATTGCTTCTCCGCCAAAGGCGGATCGCAATGACCGTGGTATGATAAAGATGTGGATTGAAAAATCATATTCCCTGAACTTATACTCTATGGCAGTGTTAGTCTGTACCTTTGCAGCCATTTCATGAGGACGATGATGGGCCAGAGCTTCTTCCTGTGATCGTAAGCCTTTGATGTATGCTCCTTCAAAAGCCTGTTTATGTATGCATGATTAAATAAGCCCGTGCTATCAATGGAATCCTTTGACAGAAGGGTTTCTGCCTCATGCCTGAACTCCTGCTGCAGCCATTTTGTAAGCGGTATGCCAAAGCCTTTCTTCTTCCTGTTTATGATACTATCCGGCAGCTTACCCTTCATAAGCCTCTTCAATATATATTTTTGTGTAAGCCCCCTTACCTTATACTCAAAAGGCAGGGACATGCTGAATTCGACAAGACGGTTGTCAAGCAAGGGGACCCGCGATTCAATGGATGCAAACATGGTTGCCCGGTCTATTTTTACGAGCAGGTCGTCCGGCAGATACATAAGGATATCGAACCAATTTGCAATCTCAGGGTCCGTTAGTCCATAAGCTTTCACTGCTATTGCTCCGGCACTCTTATACATATCTCCTGCTTGGTCAAACAACCTGTCCTTGAAAAGCGAGACTAATTCAGTATCCGGAAAACCCGCCATCCATTGTATATGTCTTCTATGGACGGGCATAAATGCTGAACTTATGAATTTCTTGGCTATGAAATCAAGAGAGATATTTTTTGATGAAACAGGCAGTATATTCACAAACGGTTCTACGACGTGCTTCCTCATAAAGGCAGGGAGGAAACCGTACACAGACGCAAATCTATGAGCAAGATAGGTCGGATAGCCGGCGAACATCTCATCCCCGCCTTCCCCTGAAAGTACGACCTTTACCTGCTCTCCCGCCAGCTTGCTCAAAAAGTATGTCGGCAGTACGGACGGGTCAGCAACAGGCTCATCCATAAAATCCGTGAGCCCTTCAAATAATTTTGCAAACACATCAAACGTGAAAACATCCGAGTAAAGTTTTAATCCGAGGTCCTTGCTCACCAGCCCGGCATACCGGTTTTCATCAAAAGAGGGCTCCTCAAATGCAATGGAGAAGGTCTTGATATCAGGTTTAATCTTCGATGCGAAATACGCAATAGTAGAGGAGTCGATACCGCCTGACAGGAATATGCCTACCGGCACATCAGCTACCATCTGGTCCCTTACACTATCGGATAAAAGTCCCTCTAACCGTGATTCGAGTGTTTTTGTATCTTTGATCTTATCCTGCGATTGCGGGGAAACGACTGCAAATATCTTTTCATTTATACGGTCATAATCCTTGATGAGGCATGTACCGGGCATAAGCTTGAGAATACCGTTTACAACGGTGTTTGGACCCGGTGTAAAATCATGGGCAAAATACTGTGACACTCCGGAAAGACTGAGATTATAAGCTCTGTCCTTCAGTGCAAGCAGGACCTTCATCTCAGAGGCAAATGCAAGACCGTTGGTCAGACTGTAATAAAGGGGTTTTATGCCGATCCTGTCCCTTGATAGAATGAGTCTTTTCTTCCGCCGGTCATAGAGAGCGAAGGCAAACATACCGTTCAGCCTCTCAAATCCCTCTATCCCTTCCTGTTCATAAAGATGGACAATAACCTCTGTATCGGTATCCGTATAAAAGCTGTGCCCTTTCATGACAAGCGCTTTCCTGAGTTCCTTGAAGTTATAAACCTCCCCGTTATACACAATCCATACAGAAGCATCCTCATTATGAATGGGTTGATCACCCTTTTTTATGTCAATGATGGAAAGCCTGTTTGCACCGATTACGCACTGATCGAACACCTTGAAGCCCTGCTGATCCGGTCCGCGATAACGCATGGTATCAAGCATCTTCCGGGTATCTTCAACAAGTTCGTGCTCAGAAGCCTGCCTGTATATCCCGCATATCCCGCACATCTATCTTTATGTCTTCACTTTTCCCTCTCCCCTTGCGGGAGAGGCGAGGTGAGGGGGAGGTTTATCTTTTCTTTTATCGTATAAACAGGATTACTGACCGATTCATGATAAAGCCTTATGACAAGTTCCGCTACCAACCCTATAAGGATAAGCTCAAAGCCTATCAGGAACAAGAACACGGCAAGCAGCAGCAGAGGGTTCCTGTAGGCAAAAATATGCAGATAAAACTTCTCATAAAGAACATACATGCCTATCAATGAACCGGCTGTCATAAAGAAAAATCCGCTGCCTCCGAACAGATGGATGGGGCGCGTGGAAAAATCTCCCAGGAATTTTACGGTGAGCAGGTCGAGCACTACCTTGATGGTTCTTATAAAGCCATAATGTGATTTACCATAAACCCTCTGCCGGTGATGAGTTTTGATTTCCGTAATGCTTGCACCTGTCCATGCAGCATAAACAGGAATAAACCTGTGCATCTCGCCGTATAATTTTATACCTTTTATAACATCCGCGTTAGACGCCTTCAAGGTACAGCCGAAATCATGCAGTTTTACCCCAGTTACGACACCGATAAGATAGTTTGCAATCATGGACGGGAATACCCTTCTCAGAAAGCTGTCCCTGCGCGGCTTTCTCCAGCCGCTCACCAGCTCATACCCTTCTTCTATCTTTGTGATCATTGCAGGTATGTCGTTCGGATCATTTTGCAGGTCTGCATCCATGGTAACGATAATCCGGCCGGCAGCGTGTTTGATTCCGGCTGACATGGCGGGTGTCTGGCCGTAGTTCCGCTTAAAGCTGATAACCTTAACACTGCTGTCGGATGAGGCTAATGTTCTGAGCTTGTCCATGCTTTGGTCCCTGCTGCCGTCGTTGACGAATATGATTTCTGCGTTGTAATGCCGGGCAGCAATAACATCCTTTAATTCAGCGTAGAGCTGATCTATCGACTCAGCCTCGTTATAAACCGGTATGACTATGGACAAATAAACACTCATATTGTTTTGATACTAGAAATACAGGAAAAAGTAAACCCCGTTAGAGATTGCGAAATCTCTAACGGGGTGAATAAAAAAGGCGTCCCGCAGTTGGCGGGACGCCTTTGAATGCTGTCTTTTTTATCGGTACTTAGAACAGTACGGTAAATCTTGTTTCAAACGCAAATACTCCGTCTGCCTTACCAGTCGAATCCTTAAATACAGCACCGGGGATCAGATAACCTGTCTGGAACCCGAAAATGAATTTGTCTGACAGTGTCGTGTCGACCCCAAAGTCTGCCTCGTAACCAAGGTCCCTTGCAGGTTTACCGGCTGCTC
>DAHXOM010000277.1 GCA_027364825.1 bacterium
ATATTTGTTATAATGTTAATATTGTCCGTGATGGTATTGGATGCAACCGGCGTAAATGCGGGTACAATCACCCTTTCTTCGGACAATCTTAATTTTTCACAACCCCTGAAGGTGCTTTCAGATTCAGCGACGACATTTCAGCTCGGCTATGATTTCAACGTATACCACAACTATATTTCCATGGATCTCAGGGGACGGACAGCGCAGCAGTCCGGCAGCCAGACTATGATGGTGAATAGTGGTGAGGGGATAGCCGCAGACAGGATAACTGTAATGCCATCGTTTGATGCCGGATTAAGGATAAACCTGATAAACAATCATCCATTCGCCCCTTATGTATTCTCGCTGTTAAATTATACGACAATCAGTTCAACCACCGACTATGCGGACAGTCCGGCAACCAGTAATGTTTTCGCTTTTGGTTTAAGGGCAGGCATAGGTGCTGATATCCTCCTGAGCTCGCAATTACCAAGCTGGTTATTCAATATCGATATGGGCTACCAGTACCTGCCGGTAACCATAGCAAAGATAGGCAGCATAAATTTGAACGGTATATTCCTCAGTATGGGATTCGGGATCAGCTTTTGAACAGGTATTATCCTATTTCTATAGATATACAGAAGAAGAATTGTCTGGTTGTAGGCGGCGGTAATGTTGCATACCGGAAAGTCCTCCAATTGATCAAATCAGGTGCACGGGTAAAGGTTATTGCTCCGTCTGTCACAGAGTCCCTCGTAAAACTAAAAAAGCAGAATAAGATCGAGCTTGCAAAAAGGCCATACAGGCCTTCGGATCTTACCGACAGGTATCTCGTCTATGCAGCTACAGATGATAGTTATCTCAATAAAAAAATATTTCATGATACGAGAACAAGGCATATCCTGGTAAATGTTGTTGATGCTCCGGTTTATTGTGATTTCATAATGCCTGCGGTGATAAAGAAGGGCAGGATCACCATAACAGTTTCAACGGATGGTTTTGCTCCTTACGCAGCAGTACGCATTAAAAAAAGAATTGATAAATTATTAAATCCGGAATATATGAAGCTCATTCGGAGTATTATAAAAGTCAGAAGCAGGTTGTTAAAAATAAAGAGAAGCGGAGTCGACATAAACATTGAGCATGCACTCAGTAAGCTTTCGATGAGAAAGCTATCGAACTATATAAAGGAGAATGATCCGGATTCATTAAGACGGTATATAGATAAATTTATCTCATCATTTACATGAGATAGAGTGTCCGGCCTTTCGTCAGGACACCGGATAGGTGAATACCGGGAATAATGATTACGGTTTTCGGGTTAATGGATTAGCATGATACTATTGACGATTATATTTTATGTTGTTGCTATGGTAATGAGCGTCTGGTATGCATTTTACAG
The DNA here is from genome assembly GCA_027364825.1 of bacterium. Lineage (GTDB taxonomy): Bacteria > JAMCPX01 > JAMCPX01 > JAMCPX01 > JAMCPX01 > JAJYLM01. The sequence goes on from DAHXOM010000277.1 coordinate 1,382, forward strand.
GGATAAAAAACTGGAAATTGCTGCACTGGTCAGCATCATCCTTGCAGTTATCTTACAGACGGGAATACTCCTGCTTTTCTACAAGAGATCGGAAATATTCCCTATCTTTTCACTGAAATATGCCATACTTATGTTTGCATGGGCGCTTGCTGTCGGAGCCATACTCGTATCCGTCATATTCAGGGGGACTACCTCGATCATTGGTTTTTCCACGCCGCTTATTATTGTACTGATCATTGTTTTTATGGTGTTGAAGGGTGGTACAAGAGAATTAAGCCCCATCTTTAATACGGACATATTCCCCGTTCATGTAATCCTGGCAATAACCTCTTACGGACTTTTTGCATTATCGTTTATCTCTTCGATTATGTATATTTTCCAGGAGACATGGCTGAAACACAAGCGCATTATGTGGATTACAAAATGGCTCCCCTCTCTTTTTATACTCGATGACCTGGCCTACAAGACATTGACGATAGGTTTACCGTTCCTGACCCTCGGTATCATAACCGGCGCCTTATGGGCTAACAGTATATACGGAAGCTACTGGAACTGGGACCCAAAGGAAACATGGTCTCTTATAATATGGTTTGCATATGTTTTTATACTTCACGGCCGCATCAGCATGGGATGGAAGGGAAAGAAATTTGCGTGGGTATCCATTGTTTGTTTCCTGTTCGTCATATTCGGGTTTCTTGGGGTTAACTTCATATTCAAAGGTTATCACAATTTTTAGGTTATGAAACTTCTTGTTGTTGGCTTAAATCATAAGACAGCGCCTGTAGAGTTGAGAGAAAAGCTCAGCTTTACCGAAGAGCAGATCCCATCCATTCTCAAGGAGATGATGTCCTTTTCAGAGATAACGGAATCCATTGTTCTGTCAACCTGCAACCGTATAGAGTTTTATACTGTTTGCGAAGATACCGAAAAAGCTATCGATAGCATTATGACCATTATGAGCAGGTTCGGAGGTATCGATAAAACATCGCTTTCGCCGCACCTGTATATACATCAAGACAGGGACGCCGTAACCCATGTGTTCAGGGTTGCAAGCAGCCTTGATTCCATGGTCATTGGAGAGGCGCAGATACTCGGACAGACAAAAGACGCCTATAAGATTGCATCCTATCATTCCTCGACAGGTCCGATATTGAACAGGCTCATGCACAGGGCATTCAGTGTGGCCAAAAAAGTAAGGACGTTTACCACGATTGGATTGTACACGGTTTCCGTGAGTTCCGTAGCTGTAGAGCTTGCAAAAAAAATCTTCGGCAGATTGAGCGGGAAGAATGTCCTGCTGATGGGTGCGGGAGAGATGGCGGAGGATGCGGCAAAATACCTCAAGGATGCAGGTGCGGTTAAAC
>DAHXOM010000278.1 GCA_027364825.1 bacterium
AATAGTAAGACAGCGCATCATGGACTTGCTCCAGCTTGAGATGCGGATACTCATCAATAATTGTATCGGCATTCATGCCCATGAGCTCATATTTAATAGCTATGTCTAAAACCTTTATACGGGTCCCGCTAATAACATATTTATTGCCGGAATTCTTCGGTTCTACGGATATGAACGGATGTCCTGTCTTTTTTACTGCAACAGCCATAAATGATCCTCCTTTCATTCAAATTTATAATATTTTCCCCGGAAAATCAATTACTACCTCGTAAAAATGCAAGGAGCGGTTTGTGCCTGCACTCAAAAGCGCTCCTTAATAACTATATAGGATTTAATCGACTATCAAAGAAAATTACTATTTTGGCAAACCAATGTTTCGGCGCGTAGGCTTGAACCACCCCTGCGTATAAATTCTTATACAAGCCTCATTTGGATTCGTTCACTTATCGTTCCAAATAATCGTTCCAATCAGTGGAACGAAAGACGGGAAGAGCAAGCCCTGCCCTTACAGCCTCTATTGTTTATTGAAAGACTTATTGATATTCCGTGGTTTGAACTAATCGTTTCAAATTGTCGGGAAGAATCAGTTTTAGGAGTCGCTGATCGATTTGAGCAGGTCTGATGCCTCGGGAGAGCTCGATGCCATGGGGCTTAACAGTTTGATCATCCGCTCCTTGACAGACCGGGGGAGGTTTACCGCATACATGACATACTCTTCAAACGCCTCATACGCGACCGGCGCCACAGCCTTGGCCATCTGTGCCATGACTTCCGCATACAGGCGGATCTCGTACTGTGCATGCTTGTCCATGCGCAGCTTGATGAAGTGGAACAGGTTATGGAGATCGATCTGCCAGTACCACTGCGTGTACGCGCCTAACGTCAGGTTTATCCGCGCAAGCTCGCGTGCTATGTCCTCGTGCAGGAGTTCCTCATAGCTTGCGTAGGCAGCCGCCTGACCGCGTTTCAGGATGTCGAGAACCTTCCCCTGAAGTTCATGCGGAACAGCCTCATCGGAGCGTCCCTGCTTGTTGTTCCTGCTCTGCTTACGGATCTCTTTCATCTCCGGCAGATAGAATTCATCCGGCATGACACTGTAGCGTCCCGAGAACTCATTTATTCTCGCAGTCCTGTGCCGCACCCATTGCCGTGCAACGAATATCGGCAGCTTTGCATGGAACGTCAGGATGACCTGTTCGAAGGGCGAGGTGTGCATATTGCGCATCAGGTAGCGTATCAATGCGTTGTCCTCCTTCTGGCTCTTCGTGCCGGAACCGTACGATACGCGTGCCGCAGCCACAATCCTCGAATCCCCGCCGAGGTAATCCACCAGGCGTACAAACCCGTGGTCAAGGACAGGGAACTCCTTGTCTATAATTGCTTCAGCTTCAGGAACTATGATACGTGCCATATAACCTCCGTGGCAAACCTTATCAAAGTAATCAACCGAGATCAACCCAAACAATGCATTTGTTTATACCTGATCCACTGCCCCGTTCGTAAACCGCATTCGAAAAGAAGTGGCTTTAAACCACGTCTTTTCTGCATTGTTATTCTGTCGCTGCGATACGCTTTTGGTGTAGAAACAATCCAGATGCCTGTAGATTGTTTCGTCATTTCATTCCTCGCAATGACAACCTTACCAATAAAACAAATCTTTTAAAAAGACCCTGATTTATGGTAAGAGAGGTTTACCCCGTTCGAAACGGTTGAAAAGAGCAGGTGATTTTATAATACATTGATGACCCGGTACTCAATCTGCGAAGTATAGAGTTTCCGGCGGAGTAAAACTGAATATGGAGATGGAAAAAGATGGAAGAGAGATATAACCCCGAACAAATAGAACTGCACTGGCAGGAAGTCTGGAACAAGGAAAAAACCTTTGCCGTAAAAGAGGACAGGACAAAAGGGAAGTTTTACCTGCTGGAGATGTTCCCGTACCCGTCGGGCAGGATTCACATGGGCCATGTCAGGAATTACACCATAGGAGACGTTATTGCACGCTATCTGAAAATGACCGGCAAGAACGTACTCCATCCGATGGGATGGGACGCATTCGGTATGCCTGCGGAGAACGCAGCACTGTCGCACAAAACACATCCCAAAGACTGGGTCGACTCCAATATAGCAAACATGAAGTCCCAGCTGAAAAGGCTCGGATTGTCGTACGACTGGGACCGGGAGGTCAACACATCCGTACCGTCCTATTACCGGTGGGAGCAAAAATTCTTTATCGAGATGTACAAAAAGGGGCTTGCGTACAGGGCAAAATCCGCTGTCAACTGGTGTCCCCATTGTACCACGGTACTTGCGAACGAGCAGGTGATAGACGGGAAATGCTGGCGGTGCTCAACGGAGGTCGTCATCCGGGAAAAAGAACAATGGTTCCTGAAGATCACGGCATACGCCGAAGAACTGCTCAAAGACTGCGATACACTGAACGGCTGGCCCGAAAGGGTCATCACGATGCAGAAGAACTGGATCGGCAAGAGCGAGGGCTGCGAGATCCTGTTCAGGATCGACGGCCTCAATGAGGACCTCCGCATATTTACGACAAGGCCGGACACGGTTTACGGTATCACCTTCATGAGCATAGCACCGGAACACCCTCTCGTTGAAAAGATTGTGACAGAACAAAATAGGGATACTGTCCATGCATTTGTCGATAGAATCAAGAAGGGCGGCACCAAAACACGCGAGATAGAGATAGGGGAAAAGGAGGGCGTATTCACCGGCAGGTATGCAGTAAGTCCTTTTACCGGAGAAAAAATTCCCATCTATGTGGCCAATTTCGTGCTGATGGAATACGGGACAGGGGCCATTATGGCCGTGCCGGGCCATGACCAGCGCGATTTTGAATTTGCAAAAAAGTACGGACTGAACATCAAGGTCGTTATACAGCCTGATGGACAGGCTCTCGATCCGGGCACCATGAAACAGGCGCATGAAGGCAGCGGCACCATGGTCAATTCGGGGCAATTCACAGGGACCGGCAATGAACAAGGAAAAAGGCTTGTTATTGAGAAGGTCGTAAAGGAAAACATTGGCACGGCAAAAACAAACTACAAACTCAGGGACTGGGGCATTTCAAGACAGAGATACTGGGGCGCACCCATACCCATGGTATACTGTGCAAAAGACGGCATACAACCCGTGCCCTTCGATCAACTGCCGGTTGAACTGCCGATGGATATCAATATCACCGGTGAAGGGGAATCACCTCTTGCGCGGCATGAGAAATTCCTGAACACCATCTGCCCGGTATGCCACGGCCCTGCAAAGCGGGAAACCGATACCATGGATACCTTTATGGAATCATCCTGGTACTTTGAGAAATACACGTCGCCGGGACAGAACGACAGGCCGTTCGATAAGGACGCACTTGCCTACTGGATGCCTGTTGATCAGTACATCGGCGGTATCGAGCATGCGATACTGCACCTCCTCTATGCAAGGTTCATGACAAAGGTGTTGAGGGACCTCGGCTATGTTCAGTACGATGAGCCGTTCTCAAACCTCCTGACCCAGGGCATGGTCATCAAAGACGGGGCAAAGATGAGCAAGTCCCTGGGCAATATAGTAGACCCTGAAAGCATCATTAAGCAATACGGCGCTGATACAGCGAGGCTGTTCATTTTGTTCGCCGCTCCGCCCGAAAAGGACCTGGAATGGTCTGACAAAGGGGTTGAGGGTGCACGGCGGTTTCTCGACAGGCTCTGGAGAATTATTTACAAATATATGAATAGGTTTAAGCAGATTAAAACACAACGCGGGAATGATGATGAAGGAGCTTTACAGATACGAAGGCTTACCCATAAAACAATAAAGCGGGTAACGGACGATATCAGTGATCGGTTCCATTTCAACACCTGCGTTAGTGCTTTGATGGAACTTTTGAACGGTCTTTATGAACTGGACGAAAAGGGCATTCAGGACGCACAACTTTCTGCATTCAAAGAGGCGTTGGATACCCTGCTGATACTGCTCAATCCTTTTGCGCCCCACATTACCGAACAACTGAACAAGGAATTGGGCAATCTTCCGATAGTTACCGCGGTGTGGCCTGCATACAATCAAGGGCTCGTACACGACAATATTGTCAACATTGTAATACAGGTAAACGGCAAGCTCAGGGGACAGATAAGCGTCCCTGAAAACAGCAACGAGCATACGGTATTCGACAGGGCGTCACAGGATGAAAAGATAAACTCCCATATAAGCGGGAAACAGGTTAAAAGGCTGATCCTCGTGCAGAATAAGCTGTTGAATATCGTTGTATAGGGACACGAATAACCGCCGGTGAATGGGTAACATCATTATTGACAAAAAACAGAATTTAGTATTGTCTATGGTTAATTAATCCTAAATAAGGAAAAAACTATGAAAAAATATCTTTTGCTTGCTGTTTTAGTTATTCTAACCATTGCCCAGGGCTGCGAAAAAGGCAATCAAGGCGCGTCTTCAGCTTCTGTGACAGGTTTTGTACTCGAGCTTGGCACCAACACGCCGGTACCTTCAGCACTTGTAACAACGACCCCTCTCGGCATTACCACAACAACGAAAGCCGATGGAAGCTTTGTACTCGCATCACTGCCCATGGGCAGCTATAAATTAACGACACAGGCAGCAGGCTATATATCACAAACAACGGACTTTATAACGGTTACCCCTTCCGGTATCGGCAATCTGGACCTTTATCTCAGCCAGTACCCGGCGGCATCAATGGTCATAGCAAATGCCGGAAGCAACCTGTACAGTGCGGGATACGGTTCGACGGTAACGCTCTCGGGACAAGCAAGCTCTTCTTACAACAATACCCCCATAACCTATCAGTGGATACAGGTTTCAGGGCCTGCGGTGAGTCTCCTGTCTTCTACGACATCTGCACCGGTATTTACGACCCTGCCGATAAACCAGCTCGTGAATGTACCGGATAATTTCGGACTGCTCGGCATCACACCGACGCAGACGGGAACCTATGCGTTCAGGCTTTATGCGTCTGCAAACGGATTTTCGGACAGCGCTCTTGTTACCATAGATTCTGCTCAACCAAAGCCAGTTATAACGAATGAGGTTGGATATCTGTTCTCGAACGAAACCGTGGAAAGGGCCAACGTGCCTGCCGGATCCGTAGTTTACCTGAACGGCGGAATCAATGCACCTGTAAAAAGCAATAATCCAATCACATCCTATGCATGGTCGTTTGTATCTACGCCGCCAAGCTCTGTGGCAGCATTCGACAACCCTTCATCACCGACACCTTCCTTTGTGCCCGATATGGCCGGTAACTATGTTATCAACCTTGCCGCAGTCACGAACAGCGGAACGGTCAACGAGCTGTTCACGGTAACGGCAAACAGCTACGTCGGTGCAAAAGACTGCGAGTTTTGTCATAATGGAAGCTTGATGACGGATGTTACAACAGGGTATGAGGCAACAGCACATGCAAACGCCTTCAATGCTTTCAACAATACCTCCAGTGCCGGTGAAGATTGTTTACAGTGTCATACAACCGGCTTTGATAAAACACCTACCGCGGCAAACGGAGGCTTTGACGACATAGCACACGACCTCGGCTGGATAATCACAATTCCTCTTTCCTACCAGGCACTGCCCATTACCTTACAAACCATGGCAAATGTGGGTTGTGAATCCTGCCATGGCCCTGGCAGCACGCATACGGGCGCGTATTCATTCAACACAAACGTATGCGCACAGTGTCATGACAATGCGCCGTTCAACCCTGAATATACACAGTGGCTGAATTCACCGCATGTCAATTCGGTATCACCCGGAGGGCTCGATCTTTCACAGCCGTTCTTTGCTTCGTGCAGACAATGCCATTGGTCTCTCAATATCGTTTACACAAACATGGATGGCAAGGGACAGGTGCCGTTTATAACATCGGATGAACAGCCGGTGAATTGCATTGCATGTCATGACCCGCACAATGGAACAAACCCGTACTCTTTACGGTTTTACAATGATGTCGCTGTTGCAGGCGGTTCATTTACTCTGACCAATGCAGGTTTGGGCGCAATCTGCATGAAGTGTCATACGGATCAAACCACAGACTCCAATGCTGCGGCCAGCAGCGGCAGTGAGCTTTTTGAAACAACGGCGGAGGTATTTGCACAGGGCGAGGGCTTTACAGGTGCAGGTGCCGGTGCGTATGCAGCATCCATAACCGAAAGCTCCTATCATGCAGGAGCGGGCGATCTCCCGGATCTCTGTGTAACCTGTCACATGGCCCAGACACCGGCACAGGGACAGCCCGGCTATAACACGACGGGAGAGCATTCCTTTATGATGACGGATGCTGCAGGCAATGACCATGTAGCGGTGTGTAATTCCTGTCACGCAGGTTCAATCGCCGTTTCCGGTTTTGATACGGTAGACCCGATATATCCAACGGCAAACTGGGACGGTGATCCAACAGGGGCAACCGAAGGTGTACAGGACCAGGTAAACGGACTTTTAAGCGTCCTTGCATGTGCAATAACGACAAGCGCAAACCAGCCCTGTACCGTGAACACAACGGATGTCAACGGCAATCCGGTATCGTGGACCATCACCATACCGGCAACGAGGATGACAACGACATCGTATGTCTCATGGAATGGATCAACGTTTGCGGTATCGCCTTCGGCAACGACGCAGGAGAAAGATGCCGTGTATAACTGGTATCTTGTTAACGGTGAAGGCAGCTACGGTATCCACAACACTGCGTTCGACGTGATCCTGCTACAGAGGGCATTTAATGATCTGACCGGTGAAAACATATCGGGCGCGACGATACGGCAGTAAGGAGAAATTCAAGACTCAAGATTGAATCTTGAATATTGAGTTTTGAGTTTTATAGGGGGGATGGTCTTACATCCCCCCTTTCTCATTTAACAACGCTATAATCTCTTGATTGTTACTCTCCGACGCATACATGGCAGCCGTCTTGCCGCTGCTGTCTTCCAATGACGGATCAGCCCCCTTTGCAAGCAATGATGCAACCGCGCCTGCATCGTTGCGCATCACCGCTTTTATCAATGCTGTCCTGCCGTTGCTGCCCCTGGCAGGGACACCCGTATTTTTTTTGGCAACAGCTTCCAGCCAGTCCATGCTGTCTTCATCAGAGATGTCCATATCATTGCCGCGGATGTCTTTATCCATACAGTATCCCGCAGGCCCTGAACTCAGGAAATGCTGTCCTTCTCGAGCTGATCGACGATAGCTTCGTACTTCTCATGTATGCCTTCACCGAGTTTCTTCTCGACCGCTTCAAACCTTTCAACAAGCTCGGTATCCATGTCCTCGAGCATATCGTTTGCCATGGGATACAGAATGTTATCCTCTTTGTTTATATGCTGGCTCAGAAGGCCGATATATCCCTGTGCGTTTTTGACGACTTCTTTATCCGCATTTACTACACCGTTTTCGTAATCATCTATAGCCCGTGCCATACCCTTTACGTAGTTCCTTCCCATTTCATGTTCCGCAAGCATGACCCCTACTGGCCCGCCGTTGCTCGGCATTCCGTGTGCCTCCATCTCTGCAAACAAAACACCTTCTTCTTTGTGGTGGTGACATGTATCGGCAAATGTCCTGATAAAATCCACGCATGTCCGTAATTGTGCGGGCTGTACCCTTTTGTTTTGCTCAAGTTTTGTAGAGTAATTTGAGAGTACGTTTAACATCTTTTCTATAATCCTGTGTTCATGCATCAGCATATCTGTTGATCTCATACGAGCCTCCTTTTCTTTATACTTAATATAGGCCCGATTATATATAAGTTGTATGATCTATATCATGCAGGTAAGCCCGATAGAAAATCAGCCTAAGGCTGATGCGCCCCGGGCGCAAGTCCTCTGGCGGAGAAAATAGCGGGGCTTTCTATCGGGTTAACAAGCTGTTGAAAAAGCCCCTGCATGTCATTGCGAGGAGTCCCGCCAAGGGCAGGACGACGAAGCAATCTGCAAATTATTGATTTATAAAAAGCGTGATTGCTCTACCCGGCTTTGCTGTGTGCCCGCGTTCGCAATGACAGAAATCCGAGTTTTTCAACAGCCTGTTATTGCTTGAACATATTGTCTTCAAATGCCGCTACATCTTCAAAATAGCGCCTGGCCATATC
>DAHXOM010000279.1 GCA_027364825.1 bacterium
CAGCTATAACTGCACCCAGCAAATAAAAGCACAAGTGTTACGAATATACTCTTACAATATAGTTTCATTGTTCCACCTTTTTTTTCAGCCCCTTTCTTTTCCTCTGCCCTTCAACTTTTATTTTTCCCTTCTCCAATTTCCGCTCCTCACCCCTCTCTACTTCCTCCCCTATTTCCTGTTAACTATTATAACATATCCCCTGTTCTTCAGTTTGTAAGCCTCTATGTAGGTTGCGATCTCATCCCCGAACGGACCCACAAAAACCCTGTAGTATGTTTTACCGCCGATAATGTCTGTATCCACAACGGTGTTATTAAACGTACCCGATAGTTCTTTCTTAAGATTATCGGCATTCTCTTTCACCGAGAAGAACCCAACCTGCAGGTAGTACATACCTGCACTGAATTTGTTTTCCTGTACGCCGGTGCCTTCCCCGGGTTTCACTATCTCAAGCCGTACGGGCGCAGTACCGGTACCTATCATATCGATTGCCTTGGCTGCGGCATACGAGAGATCGATTACCCTGTCGCCGACATAGGGCCCCCGGTCGTTGATCCTCACGATAACGCTCCTATTGTTATTTAAGTTCGTAACAAGGACGCGGGTACCGAACGACAGCGTTTTGTTTGCGGCTGTCAGGCTCTGGGACGTGAATATCTCGCCGTTGGCTGTTTTCCTGCCTATGAACTTGCCCCCGTACCACGAGGCCGTACCCGTGATCGTTTGACCGTATTTATGAAAAGGCACGGTTGCACAACCGGTAATTATCAGTGCTATGAAAAAAGCTATAATTATTCTCACACGGGTTATGTATCAAAAAACACCGTTCCGGGCAATGCAAGATGTTATCGCCGCGGGTCATTATTCCCAAAAAGGAAGAGTTTGATCCGAAGTGAAGTGAACCCAGTTAGAAATTCCACTATTACTGGCTGGGTTAACACGCTGATTCAGTAATGGACTTTGCCACAGAACATGCCTTAGCCGGTTTCTAACGGGGTGAAACACCGGTGAACTGCCTGGCATTCTTTTACCCTGAAAATGCATTTGAAAAATAGGGAAGGTTGTGCAATGAGCGATAAGACTGCGTCAAACAAAGGTATTCTTCGAATATCCGACAAGAAAACCATACAGGGTAATAGCATATAAACATACAGAGGACTCAAATCCCGTTTATAACAAAAACTTTTAGATGTTAGTGGATCGCAGGATTGAGCGAATAAACAACCTTTCCTATTTCATTTTTGGGGATCAGCGTACCATATTATCTTGACACACTGCAGGATATAGTTTACGCAGGACTACAACTTACTATGGACACTATGCAATGCTCAATATTGAGCTTAAAAAATATCAACAAATATGGCTCGACCTCAGTTTTCTTATTCTGCTTGCAGGCATCGTCTATTTACTGATCCACGTCTACTCAAATCTGATCGTTCCGTTTAGACCGCTTTCTAAAATCTCCCTCTCCCCTGTTTCTCTGATCGCCTATTCGATGTATTCCGTAATCCGTATGTTTGCGGCCTATGCATTGTCGCTCATTTTTGCACTCGGCTATGGTTACCTTGCCGCACGCACGAGGTTCGGCGAAATAATCCTGGTACCCCTGCTCGATATCCTGCAGAGCATACCGGTGTTGAGCCTCATGCCCGCAATCGTCCTGTTCCTTATATCCCTGTTTCCGAAAAGCAACATAGGCCTCGAGCTCGCCGCGATTGTCATGATCTTCACCGCCATGGCATGGAATATGGCTTTCAGTGTATATCAGTCTCTCAGGTCCATACCGAAAGACCTTGTCTATGTCTCAAGCCTCTACCAGTTTTCGCCGGCCAGGAGGTTCCTATGGCTTGAAATGCCTTTCTCCTCCATATCCCTTATCTGGAACAGCATGATGTCTTTTGCAGGAGGGTGGTTCTTCCTGTCTGTCAATGAGGCATTTGTGCTCGGCAATCGAGCATTCAGGCTCCAGGGCATAGGTGCGTACATGAGTGTTGCACAGGAACACGGGAATACTATGGCAATGGTTTATTCCATCATTGCAATGGGGGCCATCATAATCCTCGTGGATAAGCTCCTGTGGAAGCCGCTTATTGTATGGTCTGATAAATTCAAGATTGAGGACACCGGCAACGAACAGGCGGCGAAGTCATTCATATTAAACTATTTGAAGCGGCTTATGCTTATCAAAAAGATCGATCAGATAGTTGTACATTACAGCAAAAGGCCCAAAGTGCTGTTTCCCGGAAAGCACGCAAAACACAAAATAAAACATGCACTTTTATTTGTTTTTAAACCGATGCTCCTCCTACTGCTGGGTATATTCATTGTCCTTGTCCTGTTCGGCGTATACAGGGCCGGCAGCATCCTGAGCGGGCTTACCTCCCATGAACTTATCTACATCCTGACATCGGTGTCCCTGACGTTTGTCCGGGTGATGGCGACCTTACTGATAGGTGTTGCATGGGCTGTCCCTGCCGGCGTGTATATCGGTCTGAGGAAAGAACTTGCCGCAAAGCTGCAGCCGGTGGTACAATTTTTTGCATCGTACCCCGCACCGATGCTTTACCCCGTTGTACTCCTCCTGCTGAGCAGCATGCATGTCGGCCTCGGTATAGGCTCCGTCGTGCTCATGCTGCTCGGCGCACAGTGGTACATCCTTTACAACACAATCTCGGGTGCGATGAGCCTGTCCGATGACCTGCTCGGCGTAAAAAGACTTTTCAATATAAAAGGATTGGTCCTCTGGAAACAGATCATCCTGCCTGCCATAGCTCCCCAGCTGATAACGGGGATCATAACCGCGGCGGGCGGCGCATGGAACGCATCCATCGTTGCAGAGTACGTGCTGTACAAGGACAAGATCATTTACACACGAGGTGTCGGGACCCTGATCAACCTCGCCATAGAACACAATAATTTTCACCTGCTGCTGGGCGGGACCCTTGCCATGATAGCTGTCGTTGTCGTAATCAATATAACCGTGTGGAAGAGGCTCTATAAGAGCGTTAACCAACTTCATCAATTGGAGAGCTGATATGATAAAACAAAACAATACCGAAACTACGATAGCCGAGCTGCGGCATGTCACGAAAACCGTCGAGGGGATAAAGGGGAATACCGTTACCATTATTGAGAATATCGACTTCCAGCTTAAGAAAAATAAGATAACAGCCCTGCTGGGCCCTTCGGGTTCCGGTAAATCAACACTCATCAAGATTATTTCGGGACTGCAGAAGCCGACAACCGGCGACGTAATCTACAGGGACAAGCCTCTGTCGGCCCCCAGCTCGAAGATCTCCATCGTGTTTCAGAACTTTGCCCTGTTCCCCTGGCTCACCGTCCTTGAGAACGTGGCAATCGTCCTGAAGGCAAAGGGCATGGACGATCAGGTGATAAACGATAAGGCGCTCAAGATCCTGGATACCATAGGGCTGGACGGGTTTGAAGACGCCTATCCAAAAGAACTCTCAGGCGGCATGAAACAGAGGGTCGGCTTTGCAAGGGCACTGATAGTGGAACCGGAGCTTCTCTGTATGGACGAACCGTTCAGTGCGCTTGATATTCTGACGGCAGAGAACCTCCGCAGGGAGATCATAGACCTCTGGATAGACAGGAAATTACCGACCGAGGCCATCCTCCTCGTGACCCATAACATAGAAGAAGCGGTATTTTTTGCCGACGAATGTGTCATTCTGTCCAAAAACCCGGGAAGGATACGGTCGCAGTTTTCCATTGCACTGCCCCATAAAAGGAACCCGGAGTCGGATGAGTTCAAGATGTTTATCGATATGATATACCAGCTTCTCACCAACCCTGAAGCAGAAGCAGAATCCATCCAGAGCAAGTTTTTCGTATCGAAAGAGAAGCACCAGATGCTTCCCAACGCAAAACCCGGGGCAATAGCAGGATTGCTGGAACTCGTCTTCGAGCGGGGAGGAGAAGAGGATATCTACAAGTTAAGCGATGAACTCCAGATGGAAGTGGATGATATTTTGCCGATCGTGGACGCCGGTGTACTTCTGCAGTATGTGAAAGTAACAGAGGGAGATATAGCTCTGACCGAAAACGGCAAGGAATTTGTTACCGCAGACATACTGAACAGAAAGGTGAATTTCAGCAGGCAGACCATTGAAAATGCCGTGCTGGTAAAGCAGGTACTCAGACTCTTGAACACCAAAAAGAACCACCGGCTGCACGAAGACTTTATAGAAGAATACCTGCTGAAGTTCTTTACCCCCGATGAGGCAAAAAGGCAGATCGACATTGCAATAACATGGGGAAGGTTCGGAGAATTATTTTCTTACGACGCGGATACGGGCGAGCTGTATCTCGAAAACAGCGTATCATAGCCCCGGGAATACAGGCCTGCTCTCCACCTCTTTTTAAAACGTCGCAATTTCCGATGGTGTTCCCTTATACCCGTAGCACTTGTAGATGTAAAACGTGAACCGCACGGCATTTGTGTGCCTTGTCCGTATGATGAGCTCATCCGCAGGGTCTACCTTCCGGAACAGTTCATACACCTTTTTGTCCATAGGACCATACGCAACATAAACAGCGTCCTTATTTTTGACCGCCCTGAAGTTGTTCCAAAAATCATACTGGCTGAAACGCCGCAGGATCGGGATTTCATATACCTCGGGATGCCCGGTAACATAGAACGCAAGCTCCGCATTGAGCCCGTACTCCTGTGTTGCAACAAAACTGTCCGCGGGCATATCCTTCAATACGCCGGAAACCGTTTCCCCGAGCTCCTGCCATCCATACATCCTGTTTGTGGGATCCCTTTGCGGCGGTATATAGATACCCGCATCGTGCATAACAGAAGGATAATATGCAAGCACGGATGTCAGCACACAGAGAACTATCGTAACCCAAAGGCCTGCATTGATGAGCACGCGTATACCATGCCTGCCGCTTTTGTACTTTTCATAGAGCACGTACACAGCGGCAATAGAACCTGTTATATAACCGGATACAGGCCAGTTCGGCTCTGTCCTGCCGCCGATACTGAGGAGTGCAATAAACAGCAGAACGGGTGCCGACATACAGAACAGGAACAGGTATTTATCGTCTTTGAACTTTATGCCCCTGTACCCGCTGACGATGAGACCGTACACAACGGCAAGAAAGAAAAATCCTGCTTCTATGCCTGCCTGTCCTCCGATATATTCAAACAAGGTAAACGAGATATTGTGTGTCTCGGACATCATGCCGATTGCGTGCCGGAACATAACGAAGTTATGCATTGCATTCCAGATCAGGATAGGACTTGCAACAACCAACTCAACAAGAAGGGCGATATACGGTTCTTTGTGCCCGAGCCACTTTCTATTGTTGCCGGAAAGCAGAACAAATAAACCCACCTCTGCCGTAAAAAAGAGGAACATGTGGTGCGACAGCAGGCCGAGTCCGAGGCTTACCCCTATAAGGTACCACCACCATGCCTTGCCGGAGGTTATGAGCTGCCAGAGAAAAAGCGCTGTCAACGACATAAAAAAAACCTGGGGGGAATAGTAGGTCATGATAATACCCCCTGCCATACCGATAGGAAGGATATGGAACATCAGAACGGTTACAAATCCAAGCATCCTTGACTGCGTAACTTCAACCGTCAATATATAGATGACAACAGCGGTCATGGCTGCAAACACCGGTGCTCCGAGCCTTACGGAGAATGCGGATAACGGGAGTACGTGCGTGAAAAATGCTATGATCCATGCAATCATCGGGCCCATATCATAATAACTGAGGGCCGGATGCCTTGACCAATCCCAGAAATACGCCTCATCCTGGGAAAGTGTATAGTGTGTTGTTGCCAGGTAAAATATCCGGAATATCAGGAAACCGATAATGACTGCGAATGTTAAATACGCATACTTCTTATCTTTCATCTGTTCTCCTTAAAGTTTGTCAATTTTATCCCCGTTTTTTCTATCAATTCCTTTATCGTGCCTGAGGTGAGTGTTTTTAACTCATCCTCCCATGCATACCCCCAGTCATAATCTGCGGATGCATCATAACCCGGGTGAACCATTAACTCGGTAATGCCATTACTGTCTATATTTTTGAGCAGGGTCGAGAGCCTGGCTTCGTCCATATGCCCGCCATTTTCAAGGCCTATGAACCTGCCGGTAAACCCTATACCCTGTACCCTTAATTTTGATTTCAGTGCCCTGCCTAACACATCTATTCCAAGACCCTTCATGCCTGTTCCCTTTGAACGTGGTACCCTTATCCACTTTATTTCAAATTTCCGCGCAAGTCTTATTACCATGTTCCTTACCCCGGGCAGGAGATGAAGGTGCTGATGGCTGTCTATATGGCTGACGGATATATGGTTGTCCCTGAGTATAACGATCTGTTCCGACAATTCCTTCTCAAGAGCATTGCGATCAAACCGTCCCAGGACAATCCTGGGGATTACCTCTCTGTAACTTTTCAAGAACAGCCCGCTGCCGTCGACAAGCCCCGGGACAACACCTGAAACCGGCCTTTCTCCGCCGGTAAAGGTAAGGTGGACGCCTGCATCAATACCTGAGTCTTTCAGAAGGGGAATACCTTCTTTGAAATACCTGCCATTGACTACAACGGACGTTGCCGTAACAATGCCCTCTGAGTATGCCTTGATAATACCCTTTGAAATCTCCCTGCACAGTCCGAAATCATCGGCATTCACGATAAGGGATCTTGTCATCGTCTTTTAACAACCGGCTGAATTGATTTAATCTGTTTGTACATGGAGGACATTTCTTTCAGGATTTTAATAATGACATTCGAACTCGACAGGGTTGAAATACCCCGGGTGCGGGGAAAATAGTTTGTTCCGAACTGAATGATCTTGAACCCGTATTTCTGTGCTTTGATCAGCAGTTCCGCATCTATAAAACTGCCCTCTGATTCCAGGTGTACGTATTCGAAAACCTCCTTTCTCACGAGTTTAAAGGAGAAGTTAACGTCCTTTATCCTGAGATGAAACAATAATTTTATAAGTGTATTGTACACGTAAGAATAGATTAATCTTCTCAGCCCCTCCCCGGTCCGGTCATACCGGAAGGCAGCCACTATGTCGGCCTCGTAATACCTCATGCGCCGGGAGGCCTTTTTGATCTCCATCATGTCAAACGGAAGATCCGTATCCGAATACAGGATCGTATCCATCTGTGCGTTATAAAACCCTGTTTTCAGGGAGCCGCCGAGCCCCCTGTTGGTCTGGTGGTGGATTACGTGTATTCTTTTATCTTCTCTCGCAAGTTCGTCCGCGATCCTTCCGGTTTCATCTTTTGACGCATCGTCGATGAGCAGGATCTCATAATCGCGTATCTCGCCGACCCGGAGCATGAGCTCGCAAATCTCCTGTGCCGCTTCCACGGCCCTTCGTATATATAATTCTTCATTGTACATCGGATAAAAAACGGTAATCCCTTCCATCCATTACCCCCCTTGATGCCATTTATATACGCATTTTTGCCGAAATATGCAAATAG
>DAHXOM010000280.1 GCA_027364825.1 bacterium
TCGCAGAACTGCACGGCGCCACGGTTATTGTATGAGCAGATTGCGGGCCTCGCACATAATTTAACATGTCCTCCGCTGGATTAAAGCTCGCAGAACCGTCTGTCGTTGTGACCGTAAAGCCGCCGGGAAAATGTATTTGCGGGATGAATAGCTCTGTTGCGCCATGACCAATACCATCGTCTCTGTAGGTATACGTGAACGTGGTTGTCGTAAATGTAGATGGGTCGCTTGTTATCGGATAACTTATGCTGACCGGGGTCCCTGCCGTAAGCACAGGATACGGCCGTGACAGGATATCCGTGACAGGGAAGGCGGGTGCACCGGTTGCATCCAGCAGCACCATACCGCCGCTCCCGTTGAAAACTTCCCCATAAGCCCAGTACATCCAGTTGCTGCGCTCGTTATCGAGCTCTCCCAGCAGCGCAGTCAGATATGCAGCGCTGTTGCTTTCGTTGTGGTCCAGGCCCATTTCATCCACGATATACGGGACGTTCATGGAACCGCTCACCATGGCAATTTCCGGTATCGTTGTCTGCAGGGACGTTATATCGGAGGAGCTTATGCTGCTCCCGGTAGTCAGAGGATAGTAATGGGGTGCAAAAACGAGGTTTTTGAAATCCGACGGGAACGTGGTGCTGCTGATGCCGGTATTATAATTGTGGAGGAGGTTCGCCCTTGTCACCGAGGGCTCAAACATGATTGCGTGCGATGGATCGACCTTGCGAATGGCGCTGGCAATCTTTTCATAAAACGGCGCAAGCGCCTTTGTTTCGAAGTCCGTTGCAAAAAGACTGTACCCCCCGGGGTAAGGCTCGTTCATGATCTCATAACCGAGTACCGAGGTATTGGTTGCAAACAGGGCTGCCACGCGCTGCCATGCTTCGGCGTAATGCTCCTGCAAGCCTCTATTGTCCGGAGCGGGTGTATCGTCCCAGAAATTCTGAAAAGACTGCGTGATTGCGGGGACCAGATAATTGGTTGCCCAACTGCTTGTATTGCACTGGCTCACATCATAACCTGCAAGGTCACATGCCCATGCAGGTGCTCCGTCTCCATAGCACAGGGACTGGCTGTAAAGGTCCTGGTGCATGTCGAGAAGCACATACAGTCCGTCATCCTTGCACATCTGTACCTCCTGCTGGATCTGATTGAGATAGTTTGTATCAATCATGCCGGGTGTCGGCTCAAGCCCTGCCCATATTATTATCAGCCTTACGGCATTGAATCCGGCCTGCTTTATATTTGCAAAGTAAGGAGCGGCATCGGCGGTTGTTGCTGTAGGAGGCAGGGAGTCCGGCAGATAGGGAGGGACTTTCTGGCTCACATTGATACCATGGATAAGGATCACCCTGCCCTGCGTGTCCCTGAGCCATGTGCCGTCAGATACGACTGATGTATGTCCGGGGGATGTCTTCGTACCGGAACATCCGATTATTACCATGAACACTGCAACCGGGAAAAGGAGAAATATTTTATTTTTCATATCTATAATTTATTATAAGCGGCACAGCCTGTCAATTCGCAAAAATGCAGACGTATGATTGGGGAAAATTCAAGATTCAAAATTCAAGATTCAAGATTCAAAATTAAGTAACACAGACCTCTTCAGGACGGGTACCCGTTCCCCTGAACCTATTCGTACCTCAGGGATTCTATGGGGTCGAGCTGTGCAGCCTTGTACGCAGGGTACACGCCGAAAAAGATACCCACGAATGCGGAAAAAAAGAACGACAGCAGGATTGCCCACGGCGTAATGCTGATGTGGAAGCCGCTGATCATGGACTGCATGATAAACCCGCCTCCGATGCCTATCAGCATCCCGATAATACCGCCCGTAGTACTCAGGGTTGCGGATTCAATAAGGAATTGGATGAGGATATCCCGCTTGTTTGCCCCGACTGCCTTGCGCAGGCCTATCTCCCTGGTACGCTCCTTGATGGAAACCAGCATGATGTTCATGATTCCGATGCCGCCCACAAGCAGGGATATCGCAGCTATGCCCCCAAGCACAACGGTCATCATATTCATGATGGTATCGACCGTCGAAAGCATGGACTCCTGTGTTACGACTGTAAAGTCTTCGTTGTTGTTGTGCTGCCGTTTCAGGATCTGCGTTATCTGGGCAACTGCCTCGTTGATGACATTTTTTGATATTGCCTTTGCCCGGATACCGAACAGGCTGTCTGTGTTAAAGATCTTCTCCGCTGATTTGGCAGGAACATAGACGAGATCGTCCCAGTCAAAACCCACTGCCTGTCCCTTTTTCTCCATAACGCCGATGACCCTGAAATAAAAATTACCGAGCTTGACAATCCTGCCGAGGGGGTTCTGGTCCGCAAACAGTGCCTTCCATATATTGTACCCGAGCACACATACATTCCTGCCGGCATCGCTTTCTTCCCTGGTCATAAATCCGCCGATGGAAGGCATCATGCTGATAATCCTTGTGAACTGCTCATTGACGCCGACGACCGTCGTGTCCGCATGCGCATCATGGTATTTGACGATCAGCGCCCCGAGTATCATGGGGAATACCCCGTCAACGTACGTTGCCTGCCTCTCTATTGCCCTGACATCGGACAGTGTCAGCTTATGCGTCGACGCTATGCCTGCAACAGGGAAATTACCACCCTTTGTCTGGACCTTGCCGGGCTGTATAATGATGAGGTTGGTCCCAAGCCCTGCAAATTTCTCCAGGATGTACTGCTTTGCGCCCTCTGCCATGGAAACGAGCAGGATCACGGACGCAACACCGATGATCACGCCGAGCATGGTCAGAGCAGACCGCATCTTGTTGCTCGATAGTGCCTCAAACGCCGTAACGATGTAGGTCAGCTTGTTCATGTTTCCTGCACAATGGAGCCGTCCAGTATCTTTATCACCCTGTTAGCCTGCTGTGCTATGAACGGATCATGCGTTATTAAAATTATCGTCACCTTCATTTGCTCATTGAGGTTTTTGAAAATGGATATGATCTCCCTGCCCGACTTTGTATCGAGGTTTCCCGTGGGTTCATCCGCAAGTATAATGTCCGGATTATTCACGATGGCCCTTGCTATTGCAATACGCTGCTGCTGTCCGCCGGACAGCTGTGAAGGCCTATGGTACATCCTGTCGCTCAGCCCCACCTTTACCAGCGCCTCTTTTGCCCTTGTCTCAATTTCCCGGTCCTCAATGCCCGCATACAGCAGGGGGATTGAAACATTTTTGATTGCATTGTATCTCGGCAAAAGGTTGAACATCTGAAACACGAAGCCGATTTGTTTGTTCCGTATATGCGCGAGTTCTTTGTCCGAATAATCCGATATGTTTTTATCGTTCAACATATATTTCCCGTCGGATGGTTTGTCCAGACACCCGATGATGTTCATCAGGGTGGACTTGCCTGAACCTGACGGACCTATGATTGAAATATATTCGCCGCTGTCTATACGAAGGTTTATGTCCTTTAAAGCTGTGACCTCTACAGAATCCATCCGGTAGACCTTCCACACCTTTTCCATCTCAATCATGCGCCGAGACCTTCATCCCTTCACGCAGGGTATATTTATCGGAGGGCAGGATCACCTTCATGTCCTGTGTCAGGCCTTTTGTAATAACCGTGCTGTCCCAGTTCGATATACCGGTTTGCACGTCTGTCTTTGCCGCCCTGCCGTTCCGGACAACCCACACAAACTTGTTGGTTGCAGATGAATCCTGAATCGTATACGTGGGCACATAGAGGACGTCCTTTGCAACACTGACAATAATCTCGACATCCGCGGACATGCCCATCTTGATACCGCTTATATGCGGAAGGGAGATTTGAGCCTCTATGGTCCTGTTGAGATCAAGGGCCGTCGATACCGCGGGGGACACATCGATGACCCTCCCTTCAAAAACCCTGTCGGGAAATGCATCGAAGGTAATGTGTGCCTGCTGGCCCGTTTTTATCATGCCGGAATCCACCTCGTCGAACGGCGCCTTTATGTGATACGAACCGTCATCGACGACTTGAACCAGCAGTCCGTACTGCTGCAACGAGGATGTCGCACCCGGCAGCATCGAATTGCCGCCAAGGGGGAACTCGCCGAGATGCACGTTCAGCTCGGTTATGACACCGGACAGGGGCGTGCGTATGAACGATTGCTCGTACCGCGCCAATGCCCCGCGGTATGCGTACATTGCGGTATCAAGCGATGCCTTTGATATGGCACGGGAGGGAAACAATCTTTTCGCCCTGCTGTATGCCTCTTCCGTGCTGTCAAGCTCCACCTTTGCAATGGCATTGTCCATGACGATAATAATATCGCCCTTTTTAACGTGGTCGCCCTTTTTGTAATTGATGCGGGTTACTGCGCCCGGATATTCGGACATCAGGTTTGCCTTTTCAGCGGGCTCGACAGAGCCTGACGATGTCGAGCTTACGATCCGATCGACATCACCCTTTTTTACCGGCACCGTGTTTACCGGTACGGGTTTTTCCGCAGATACCACCTTTATTGCGACGATCAGGAGAACTGCTATGATCAAAACCGGTATAACTATTTTTTTCATCTTCATCCAATCTAATATATTGCCAATCCGTATATTGGCAAGCATTCGCAGAGGGGGAAAATTCAAAACTCAAAATTCAAAATTCAAAACTCAAAATTCAGTCCTCATCCGCACCCTTCCCTTTCGGGTGGGTACCCGTTCCCCTAAAAGGGGAAGAAACTAAAGATTCAAAATTCAAGACTCAAGATTCAACCCCCTGTGTCCCCCTTAACAGGGGGACATACTATGTGCCCTTTGTTTGACTTTATATAGGGAGGAGGATTAAAATATGGACTATACTTATTCAAAAAGGCAGAAAAACAATGTTTGAAGCGATTCTAAAAAAGTTTGCCGGTACAAAAAATGAAAGGGACCTGAAGAAGATATATCCGCTTGTGGATGAGATCAATCAACTGGAACCCTCCCTTTCCGCACTGCCGGACAGTGCATTAAAAGATAAAACCGCAGAGTTCAAAAAGCGAATCGAAAACGGTGAAACGCTCGATGATGTTTTAGTTGAGGCCTTTGCCGTTGTACGGGAGGCGGCAAAACGCTCCGTACATATGCGGCATTTCGATGTCCAGCTGCTGGGCGGTATCGTACTCCACAACGGCAGGATTTCCGAGATGAAAACGGGTGAAGGTAAAACCCTCGTAGCTACGCTGCCTGCCTATCTGAATGCACTGGAAGGCAAGGGCGTTCATATCGTTACCGTCAACGACTACCTTGCCAAACGTGATGCCGAATGGATGGGAGAGATCTACAAATTCCTCGGGCTCACGGTCGGGGTCATTGTCCATGACCTGGATGACCGGGAAAGACAGGCGGCGTACAACGCCGACATTACCTACGGTACGAACAATGAGTTCGGGTTCGATTATCTCAGGGACAACATGAAATTCGACATAAAGGAAATGGTACAACGGGACTTGAACTACGCCATCGTCGACGAGGTCGACAGCATACTGATAGATGAAGCAAGGACACCGCTCATCATATCCGGTCAGGCCGAGGAATCTACCAGTAAATACTACACCATCGATAAGATCATCCCGAGGCTGAAACTCGAACAGGACTATACCATAGATGAAAAGCAGAAAAACGTTATCCTCACGGAACAGGGCGCCCTCGACGTCGAGAAGCTGCTCGGCATCGGGAATATCTTCGAGCCTTCACAGATAGAGACCCTGCACCATGTGAACCAGGCATTGAAGGCGCACGTTATCTTCAAAAGGGACGTGGACTACATGGTCAAAGACGGCGAGGTCGTTATCGTCGATGAATTCACCGGAAGGCTGATGCCCGGACGAAGATGGAGCGACGGCCTGCATCAGGCAATCGAAGCAAAGGAGGGCGTGAAGATAGAAAACGAGAACCAGACCCTTGCAACGATAACTTTCCAGAATTATTTCAGGATGTTTAAAAAACTTGCCGGTATGACCGGTACGGCGGATACCGAGGCAGGAGAGTTTAAAAAGATATACAACCTCGATGTCAATATCATACCGACCAACCTTCCCATGGTCCGTATCGACAACCACGACCTTATCTACAGGACACAAAAGGAGAAATTCAATGCAGTCATAGAGGAAATCCTCGAACTGAACAAAAACGGCAGGCCCGTTCTTGTCGGTACCATTTCCATAGAAAAGTCGGAACTTTTAAGCAACATGCTGACAAGGCGCGGTATAAAACATCACGTCCTCAACGCAAAGTACCATGAAAAAGAGGCCATGATCATTGCCCAGGCAGGCAGGAAAGGCTCTGTAACCATAGCGACCAATATGGCAGGAAGGGGTGTCGACATACTGCTCGGCGGCAATCCCGAGTTCATGGTGAGAGAAAAGATCAAGGCAGGGGATGCAAAAGCTGAAAACTTCCAAAGCCTCGTGGAAGTGACAAAGACGCATTGCGACGACGAAAAAAGAGATGTCATCTGACAAGGGGGGCTCCATATCATAGGTACGGAGCGTCATGAGGCACGGCGTATAGACAACCAGCTGCGGGGCAGATCCGGCAGGCAGGGCGACCCGGGCTCATCGAGGTTCTATATGGCCCTTGAGGACGACCTGATGAGACGGTTCGGTTCCGACAGGCTCTCGTCGGTTATGCAAAAACTCGGCATGTCTGAGGGAGAGCCCATAACACACCCCTGGATTTCAAAAGCCATAGAAAACGCACAGAAGAAGGTAGAAGAACATAACTTTGAAATAAGGAAACAGCTGCTTGAGTACGACGACGTGATGAACAAACAGCGGGAGGTCATCTATGCGAAACGCAAGGAAATCCTGAAAGGAGAAAAACTCAACGAGCTTATTCTCGAGATGGCCGAGCAGACCATAGACGATATATTACACAAGCA
Source organism: bacterium (assembly GCA_027364825.1). Classification (GTDB taxonomy): domain Bacteria; phylum JAMCPX01; class JAMCPX01; order JAMCPX01; family JAMCPX01; genus JAJYLM01. The sequence continues at coordinate 6,878 of DAHXOM010000280.1, forward strand.
CATCGAGAATCCGGACAGACCCGAAGAATGGGACTTTAACGCGATCAATAATGCACTCGACGGTATGCTTTCCATAAAGCTTGAATTACCGGAAGATCAAAAACAGAACACAACCGCATTCGAACTGAAGGACATGCTGCTCAAGAAGGCAAAGGAATACATTGAAGAAAAACAAAAAGCCATAACAGAGGCTTCTTTTTCAGAGCTTGTACGGTTCATCTTCCTGCAGGTGCTTGACAGCAACTGGAAGGACTTCCTTCTCAACATGGATCACCTCAAAGAAGGTATCGGACTCAGGGGCTATGCCCAGAAAGACCCTCTCATTGAATACAAAAAAGAGGCGTTTGACATGTTCCAGAAGATGCTCAGTCAGGTAAGCGAAGAATCCATAACAAGGCTTTATAAGATCCAGATACAGGAGAAAGAAGATAAAAAATTCACCCTCACGCAAAGGATGCCCCTGAAATTCAATCTGAATGTTACGCAGCCGGCAGGCATGCCGGCAATGCCCGCAGCGCAGCCCCCTCCGGGTCAGGGGGTGACATCGCCCATAAAGAGGGAGAACAAGAAGATCGGCAGGAACGATCCGTGCTGGTGCGGCAGCGGGAAGAAGTACAAGAACTGCCACGGGAAAGAAGCGTAACCCCAACGGA
>DAHXOM010000283.1 GCA_027364825.1 bacterium
GTTCCGGCGGGTAAATCCCCTGGGAAGGGGTAATACCGCATCACCTTTGTACTGAAGCAGCACCTTGAAAATATCTCCCATTGAATCCGGCATGATCAGAAACTTCGATGCGGATGTAAGCCGGTAATAGTCGACAGGGTCGTTTACCATATCTTTGATCTTCGTCAGCAGGTCTTCATATCCCATGGACATCACAAAGTCCCTCTGTCTCACATATCCCACGGTGTTTAATGAGAACTTCCTGCCCCACTTTGCAATGCTGGTAAAGTTCACATGGCTTGTTATGTCCTTTTCTCCTATGAATTCGTACGGATTATCATCTATTTTATGGTTATGATAACATACGAGTGTACCGTTGCTCCTGTGCGGTGCGTAATATTCAGATGCGGTATAACCGTAATCAATGGTCAGTATATACCCCTGCTGTATTACATCAGACATATCTTTCAGCATACCTGCTGCCTTCAGGTTAACCTCTGTGTACATGTCTTCAACAGGTTTCACCTCTATAAAATCAAAATAGTTTACAAGCTCGTCCGGTGCGGGCCTTAATATTTCTGCAAAATGTTCGTCTTCCATGTCGATATACACTTCATATAACCTGTCTTTCATAGCAACCAGGTGAACCGGCAGTGCGTCGAACAGCTCGTTCGACACAATACAGCCTACAAAAGGGTTTACACGGGACAGCGTTTCATGGACCTCTATCTTTTCGGTATGCTCAATGCCCGGCAAGGGGTGCTTTTCTATAATTACATACCGTAAAGCATGATAAAAATCTTTATGCCACCTCAATGCCGACTCTACAATGTCATCCGCCATTTTGCCGGTACCGCCGCCCACTTCTACTACATAAAAAGGGACCGGTTTTCCAAGGAGTTCAAAAAACTGTGCGATCTGCCCTGCAATCAACATGCTCATCACCGATGACGCATACGGGGCTGTATAATAATCACCTTCTGCTCCGAGCCTCTGCCTGCCCGATGTATAATATCCAAGGGACGGATAATAAAGAGCCATATCCATAAACTGTTCGAATGTCATGGGGCCACTGCGCCGTATTGTGTCTTTTATTATTTGCTCGACTGTACCCATACTAAGACAACGGAAACGATACCGGCTATCCGGCCTGCCGGCTATCTGCAATCAAATCTTTAATCATCCTGAATAGATCATACAGCGTATACGGCTTTTGAATAAAAGGATAGCCCCTCTCCTGTATCAAAGCAGATTGGGATTTCTCATCCGTGTAGCCGCTGGTCAATAAACAAATAAGCCCGGGTTTGTAGGAGAGCAGTTCATCCGCAAGTCTGATCCCGTTTGAATCCGGCAGGACCACATCGCTGAACAGGAGATCGAATTTGTTGTTTTCCCTCTTAAAGATGCTTACGGCCTCTTCTGCATTGGATGCCGGGAATACCTGATAGCCGTTCTCACTCAATACGATCTTAACAAAGTTCAGCATGGATTCCTCATCCTCGACAAGAAGTATCCGTTCACCGTTGCCGTTCAGATCTTTAAACGATAGCTTCTCCCTGCCCGTCGTTTCGTGTATTTGTAAAACAGCGGGGAAGTACACCTTGAATGTCGTGCCCTCGCCCAACTTGCTGTACACGTTTATCCAGCCGTTATGTTGTTTGGCAATGCCATAAACAACGGACAACCCGAGTCCTGTACCTTTCTCTTTATCCTTCGTTGTGAAAAATGGCTCAAATATACGATTGATAATTTCGGTATCAATGCCGGTCCCCGTATCCGTAACGCTCAGACAGACATAATTACCCGGATAAGAGTCGGGTATCGTAATACTTTTTTCTTCATCTATAAAACTATTTTCCGTCCTTATTGTTATGGTACCGTCTTTTATTATTGCATGGCTTGCATTGATCACAAGGTTCATGATGACCTGCTGTACGTTCCCGGTATCCGCCATTATCATCCATATATCGCCGGCAAGCTCCAATACTATCTTTACGTGTTCACCGATAAGCCGTTTCAGCATTTTGAGCAAATCGTTCGTGGTTGCGTTGATATTAAGAGGAGTCAGTTCAACAGGACTCTTGCGGCCGAACAGGAGCAGCTGATGGGTAAGATTTGTACCTTTTATCGAGGCATCGAGAATCTCGTCAAGATCGTGACGCAGGGACTTATTCTCATTCAGTCTTAATATCCCAAGCTCTGCGTGTCCCTGTATCACGGTCAGGATGTTGTTGAGATCATGGGCAACACCGCCTGTCATAATACCGATTGCTTCCATTTTCTGTAATTGAAAGACCTGTGCCTGCATCCTCTCTTTTTCCCTGACTGCACGATTACGCTCGGTTATATCGATAACACTCCCGACAATTGCCGGCCTCCCATGATACAGTATCCGGGAGCCGTAAATTTCGATTTCGACTGTCCGTTTATCCTTTGTTATCCCTCTGAATTCGTAATGTTTCGTTTCGATCTCTCCGGATACCCGTTTTCTTACGTTCTCCTGTACAACAGGCAAGTCTTCCGGTATAACGATCTGCTCCGGACCAATTTTATCGATCACTTCATCTACGGAATATCCGAACATCCTGGCTGCCACCGGGTTAACATACTTGAAAACATTGTCCTGTAACACGTACACACCAACAAGAGATGTCTCCGTAAGCATCCTGAATTTCTCTTCAGACTCTCTCAGGTTTTCCTCTGCTTCCTTCCGTGCTGTGATCTCTATGAAACTTCCCATGATCGCGGGTCTGCCCTGATATGTTATCCTCGCATCATATACCTCACAGTAAATGAGTTTTTTGTCCTTTCTTATGGACCTCACCTCATAATGCATGGACGGAACTTCACCGGAAAGACGTTTTTGGATCTCGACTTCCAGAAACGGCATATCTTCCGGAACAACGATATCCTTTGGACCAAGTTTACCGAGTGCCTCTTCAACGGTATATCCCATTATCTCTGCGGCCCTGGGGTTTATATAGGTGTAGATGCCGTCCTGATAAATATAAACACCGACGACCGCTGCCTCTGCCAGGGTCCTGAATTTTTCTTCTGATTCCATAAGCCGCTGCTCCGATTGTTTGCGGCTTGTTATATCCAGCACACTGCCTAAGACCGCAGGCCTTCCGTTATACATAATACGGGTGCCGTAGGTTTCGATATCAATGATTCTTTTATCTTTTGTCACGGCCCTGAACATGGTTGGCCTCTCCTGAACCAGCCCGGACATGCGCTTCTGGATGTTCTCTTCGGCAGACTTTATTTCTTCCGGCACAATAATGTCCTTTGTACTCATCCTGTTGATTACCGCTTCTACGGAATAACCCAATATCTTTGCAGCCATCGGGTTTACATATCTGAAAACCCCGTCCTGGATAATATAAACGCCGACAAGCAGCGCCTCCGAGAACGTCCTGAACTTTTCCTCGGATTCTATAAGCAGCTGCTCCGATTGTTTGCGCACCGTAACGTCCAAAAGGCTTCCTATAACCGCAGGCTTTCCATGGTATTGTATCCGTGAACCGTAAACCTCTACATCGATAAGCTTTTTGTCTTTCCGTATAAACTTTCCATCATAATAGGTTGTGCTAAGCTTACCGGTCAGACGTTTTCTTATAGTCTCTTCTGCACGAGGAATGTCTTCTTCCGGGATAAAATCCTTGAGTTGTAATTTCCCCTCCATCTCCTGAATAGTGTAGCCCAATATCTCTGCGCTTTTACGATTAACATATTTTATGACTCCGTCCTGAATAAGGTATACACCAACAGGAGATGCATCAGCCAGTGCCCTGAATACCTCTTCAGAATCGTATAGTTTTTTCCCGGCAGATGTTTTTTTAGGAGGTACAACAGGGGGTGAGAATTTTTTTTTGTTCGGGGGTTTCTTATACGACTTGCTCGTTTTTTTATTTTTTGTCTTATTTTTACGCATAGATATTCTGCTTATAAATTATCAAATCCTCCTGAAAAAGCAATATTATTTTTTTACAATAATTACATTTTCGGTTTAACCTGCCTTAACCGCATACACCGCAGAGAGTGCATGTATCAGGCCTGCATACAGGGGTAACAATACCTTTCATGCCTAATTTATATTCCTTGAGCAGAAAGTCCTTTTTAAATCCGTATTCTATAAAATCCCACGGCAACACCTCATGACTGCGTCTCTCTCTGAATGCATAGTTCTCAATATCAATGCCGCTGTCATGGAGGGAACGGCTCATGGAGGTATCGGTCTTTGACAGGTACACAAGGAACTCCGAAAGGCGCCTGTCCCCTCTGGAAAGAATCGCCTGAAGCAGATAATGCTTCTCCCATTCAATCTTTATGCCGCTGGATTTTAATGCTTTTTTTACGGCGTTCAATTTATTTTTGAGTTCGTCCGGTTTTATTACCCCAAGCCATTGAAACGGAGTAAAAGGTTTCGGTATCAGCGGATTAATACTGATGCTCAACCTGCCCTTTCCTGCATTCAATGCCTCTTTGATCCGGATCGAAAGCCCTGCAATGGCTTCGATATCTTCATCCGTTTCACCGGGTATGCCTATGAGGAAGTATAGTTTTAACGTATTAACGTTATACCCGCTGAGGAACCTTGCAGCTTTCAGGATCTGCTCATCGCTCAACTGCTTATTCAGCACCCTCCTCAACCGGTCAGTACCTGCCTCAGGCGCAATAGCAGCGGAGAACTGATCCGTTGACATCTCGATTTTATTCATGTCGAGCAGTGCAAGACTGTCGGCACGCATGGACGACATGGATGCCTTCAGACCGATGGAATGGATATAATCCAGCAGTTCTTGAAGATACGGGTACTCGGTGACCATGGGGCTGACAATGCCGACCCTCCTGACGCCCGCGGGCAGGGACATCAGATCGTCTTGTAAATCTTTTAACGGCCTGTGCCGCGGCGGCAGATAAGCATATCCCGATATACAGAATCTGCACCGGTACCCGCAGCCCCGTGAGACCTCCTGGAGGTGGATACCGGAGAATGTCGTATCGTCCGTATAAACAACGGTTGATGAGACGCGGTTCGACAGAGGCGCCAGGTGACGCCTGACCTTTTTCCCTTTTTTGAATCTACGATCCATGCCCTCGAGTCTGCCGTCTGCTCTATACCGGACATCATAGAAGGAAGGGACGTAGACACCCTCATGCTCATCCAGCTCTTTCAGGATAAACGCCCTTGCCTGCCGTGCGGTAAGATTTTTATGGATAACATCCATGACATCTTCCACGAGGCCTTCCGCCTCGCCGATGACGCAAACATCCATAAATTCGGCAATGGGCTCGGGGTTCAGCGTTACTGCAATGCCTCCTGCCATGATCATGGGACCGTGTGTCCGCCGTGATGCGTACAGTTCTATGCCCGATGCCCTGAGGAAATCGACCACATTGATATAATCCGTTTCAAAAGAGATTGAAAAGGCAATAACGGAAAAATCGGTTATCTGCCTGCCGCTCTCTATGGATACCGGTCCTTCCTTACCCTTTCGCCAAAAACACCTTTCACAAACGACCGTATCCCTGTTGTTCAGGATGCCGTACAGGGTATGGACCGCAAGATTACTCATGCCCGCCCTGTAGGTGTCCGGGTAAACGAGCAGGACAGGAAGTTTGCCGCCCCATTCCTTTTTAATCGCACCTGATTCACGGTGCATGGTCTTCATACTACCACTATAATCAGATAAACTATTCCAGCGCAACAGGCAGTAATCAGACAATCTCCCCATAAGAGCATTTAAAAAAAGAAGTTTTGTGAAATGAACATGGAAGATGAAAGAAAAAAAGGAAGAGTTTGATCCGAAGTGAAGAGAAACACCTGCGAACTGCCTGGTATTCTTTCATAGTATTCTGCGTGGACTGCTTCTCGTCCCTAGACAAAGATAAAATAGCTCGATAGGTCAAAAAACCCGTTTAGCAAAAAGAGCTATTGTTTCACGAACGGAGGAGGAAACTCTTCCTTTTTCCAGAAAAATGCATTCTGATACTTCGAATTAACCGATCTCCTCGATTGTAATACCCAAGGCGCCTGCTTCCAGCATCTGCTCGACCGCAAGTTCACTGTCCTGTGGATGGACATTGACGCCCCGTGATGCGTCCCGAAGGAACAATACCGTGAAACCGGCCTTGAGCGCATCAAGCACCGTGTTCTTTACACAGTAGTCTGTGGCTAGACCGCCGACAAATACCCTCCTCACCTTCAGTCTCTGAAGCATGGATTTTAGTCTTGTCCCCTGAAACCCGGAATACGCCTCTTTTCCCGGGGTGGTTGCCTTTGATACTATACCTGCCGACCCGGGAAGCTTTAGTTCCGGATGAAATTTCGCACCGTCTGTTTCTTTGACGCAGTGTACAGGCCATATTCCGCCGTATGCTTTGAACGAAATATGATTTTCCGGATGCCAGTCCCTTGTTGCAAAAACAGGGAGGTATTTTAAACCGAACTTGTCCATATAACGGTTTAATACCGGAACGACCGTATCCCCTTCCGGAACAGCAAGAGAACCTCCCGGGCAGAAATCCCTCTGCACATCTACAACGATAAGAGCATCAGCCTTTGAAAGCTTTAATTTCATTGTTCTTTCCCTTCTTATAAGATAATACAAAAAGTATAAAAACAAAGCGATGACGCATACCCTGCTACTTGCTTGCATTACAAAACGACAGATACTATATTTACGATATTAAAATTTCCGAAACTACGCATATATGAAAAAACTTGATGATACTGCTATACTCCTGCGTTTTAAAAATGGCGATACATCTGCGTTTCAAGAGATTGTACTTGCTTATCAGGACAGCATATTCAACCTGTGTGCTTACATGATCGGGGACCCGGTCAATGCCGAAGACGTGGCACAGGACGTCTTTCTGAAGGCTTATCAGAACCTGAAAGCGTTCAAACCGAATGCATCTATTTATACCTGGCTGTACCGCATTGCTATCAATACCTGTATAGATTATAAACGTAAGGTATCGTTTGAATCTGTTTTCAAGCACCAGCAGCATGATGAAGACATAATCGCAAATGAGCCGTCCGGAGATCCATCACCCGAGAGCATTTACGGATCAAAACAAACCGCCGCTGCCTTAAAAAAAGCCCTTGGAAAATTATCACGGAAGCTAAAGTCCGTTATCGTTATGAAAGAGATAGAAGGACTTTCCTACGAGGAGATCGCCGATACACTGGAAATATCCATAGGGACCGTAAAATCAAGAATTTCAAGGGCACGGGAAGAGTTAAAGGAGCTTATGAAAGGGTTTAACCTCTGAAGGAATTTTTCATGGAATTAAATGATTTATGGAACAAAAACATACGGATATCGTTAATAGAATAAGGAGGCAGATATGAGGTGTTCAAAGGCAAAAAAGCTTTTTTCACCATACATAGATACGGCATTAACAAAAGCTGAGGAAGAGCTGTTTGATGCTCACATAAGAGATTGTAACGAATGCCGTTCAAGGCTTGAGGAGATGAAGGTCATGCACAATGCATTCTGTTCCATGGAAAGGCTCAATGCTCCCTATGGTTTTACAACAAGGGTTATGGCGAACATAAACGAGAAAAGGACAAAGAGATGGTCATTGTTCCCTGTACTCGGCATGGTGATAGAAGCGTCTGTTGTTGTTCTGGTAATCATGATAGGTACACGGGCCGGCAGCTTCCTCGGTACGGCTTTTACAGGACAAACAACAAACATTTCATCCTCTCTGTCTCTTGATACGTTTGAGGCTGTCCAGCCGAATTCCATAGGCGGGGCATACCTTGCAATGATGGAGGGAAACAATGAAAAATAGCACCTTGAAATTCCTGCTGTTAACATCCTTGATCCTCAATATAGCCGTCCTGGGCAGTGTGGGGTATTCGTACTATCAGCATTCATTCCGGAAACCTGCTCCGTTTGAACCGGGCAGGCGTGCGTTTCTTGTGAAGGAACTATCATTGAATCCCGGACAGGCCGATCTGTTGATAAAAAATCAGCAATCGTTTCATCTGCAGATAGATACCATAAGGCAGCAGATATTACTGAAGCGGATAACACTGCTCAATCTTATGAAATCCGACAAACCCGATACAACAAAAATTGATCAAACTATTTCGGACATAGGCGACATGCAGGAGGACATTCAGAAGAAAATAGTTGCCCATATCATCGAAGTGAAGGCAATGCTGAACAAAGACCAGCAGAAGAAGTTTTTCGGATTAATAGAAACGATAATAACAAAACGGGAGAACGGCAGACATGGACCACACGGCCCCGGTCATTGAAGAACTTATAAGACCGCGAGGGAAAATAGGACAAATAGGACTTATAGGACTTATATGACTTATATTAAAACTTTTATCTTTTCCGTCTTTTTTATCGTAGCGCTGACCGGCACGGCGGCCAGAGCAGATGAACAACAGACCATGACGCTGAATGACTGTATAAAGATTACCCTTGAGAATAACCCCCAGCTCAAGGCATCGGAAATGGACATAATGTCAAGTCAGGGTAGCTACGGCATAGCACGGTCTAGCCTCTTGCCGCAGGTAAACGCTGTTGCTGACGCACAGAGGGCAACGTCAAACCTTATCGTTACCTCAAAGAGTCCTTATGCCTCCTTATTTTACCGCAAACCGGACAATACAAATTATCCTTATTATACGGCATCGGTAACCTTGAATCAACAGTTGTTGAGTTTTGGCAAGAATTACTTTGGTATGCGGTCATCCTCAGAGCTTATCAACGCAGCTAAATATAACCTCACCAATACACGCAATACACTTATCTATAACGTAAAACAGAATTTTTTTAATCTGCTCGAATACAATATGATCATTGAGTCCGACACCTATCTGCTCAAACAGATGGAGACACAGTTACAACAGGCAGAATCGTACTACAAGGCCGGCCTGAAAACAAAGATCGATGTACTCAGTGCAAGGACAAGCCTCGGGAATATCAAATTAAGCCTGATAACGGCAGAGAATGCAAAACAGATATATATACTTAATCTTTTGTCTCTCATGGGCATGCCGCTGACTGCAGGCATATCATTCACCGGGCAGCTTGAGGCTGTTCCCGTATCAACGGATGCGAACCTTTTTGTCAGCAAGGCGCTTGATAACAGACCGGACTACCTGTCCTTAAAAAGACAGCTTGATTCTGCAAAATATTCCTACAAACAATCCATAAGTTCATATTTCCCGACATTATCAGGCAATGCCTCCTACAATTGGTCGGGTCAGGATTTTCCTCTCACCTGGAATTGGGCAATAGGTCTTGAACTCGATTTTAATATATTTTCAGGGTTTGAAAATACATCTGCAATGCAGGTCGCCAAGGCCCAAATGTTAAAGCTGAGATATACAATCGATCAACAAAAACTTGCCGTTGCATTGTCGGTACAGTCGGCACTCGATAATCTTTCACAGGCACAGAAGAGCATATCTGTTGCAGATGACACCTTAAACCAGGCACAGGCAACTATGGAGCTCACTGAAAAGGGCTACAGGGCAGGCATAAACAACTATCTGGATTACCTGACCGCTGTCGGTACGTACCAGAACGCCCAGTCATCGTATGCAACGGCACTTGCGTCATACAATATAGCTGTAGCAAACCTTGAGTATGTTACCGGGAATACAATCGAAAACGGGGGTACTGATAATGAAGAATAAGTACTGGCTTATAGCAGGCGCAGCACTGGCAATAGTAGTGATAATAATAGTTGTCCTGGTCAAAAAGGACAAAAAGCCTTCAATCACGTTTGAAAAGATAAGCAGAGGAGATATTACCTCCAGTGTGACGGCAACAGGCCAGATAAATCCGATAGTCGAGGTACAGGTCGGCAGTCAGGTTTCCGGCAAGATCATCAAATTATACGCAGATTTTAACAGCATTGTAAAAAAAGGGCAGATCCTTGCACTCATAGACCCGACACCGTTCGAGGCAGCGCTGTCGCAGTCAACCGCCAACCTGCTGAGTGCCAGGGCAGTGATCCTGCAGGCAAAAGCAACCATGGAGCTTGATAAGGGAAACTATGGAAGGCAGCTTTCACTCCCTCCCGAGTTGATCTCCAAACAGGACCTTGATACAACAAAGGCAACGTACGATGTCGCTGCAGCAAATTTTTCAGCAGCACAGGCGGCTCTAATCCAGGCACAGGCGAACTACAGCACGGCCCGGTTTAACCTTGCCAATACGCGCATTATCTCTCCCCTCAACGGCATTGTTGTTTCGCGCAATATAAACGTAGGCCAGACTGTTGCGGCATCGTTCCAGACACCGGACATGTTCGATATTGCGGAAAACCTTGAGAAGATGGAAAGCGATACCAACGTCGTGGAAACAGACATAGGTAAGGTAAAGGTAGGGCAGAAATCGGAATTCACGGTCGATGCGTACCCAACTACCGTTTTTACCGGTACGGTCGCCATTGTAAGGAACGCACCCATTGTCATCCAGAACGTCGTTAACTACGACGTGATAATCTACGTAGACAACAAAGACTTCAAACTGAAACCGGGCATGACAACCTATGTTACCATAGACGTCGGTAAAAAAGATAATATCGTAATGATACCCAATGCAGCGCTCAGATTTGCCCCAAAAGATTCGGACACCATCATAAAGAATTACAGTCTGCATAACAAACTGCCCGATTGGGCAAATACCGGAAATCCGGAGGCTGAGAAAAAGGCATGGTACCGTATAACAAAGGTGTGGGTATACAAAGACAGTCAGTTCATACCGGTTCCAATACAAACCGGCATAAGGAATAACAACTTTACCGAACTTGTTAAAGGCAATTTAAAAGAAGGAGAAGAAGTTGTCACAGGATACCAGACAGGACAATAACGGTATTGTTGTAAAGGTCGTTGGTTTGAAAAAAACCTATTTCCTTGACAGGGTAGCCGTCCCCGCAATCAAAGAGGTTAATCTGGAAATACCGAAGAGTTCGTTTGTATCCATAACAGGCGCATCCGGCTCGGGGAAAACAACATTTATGAATATTCTGGGATGCCTTGATAAACCGACAGAAGGCAAATACTTCCTCCAGGGTACGGATGTTTCATCACTCACACCGGACAGACTTGCAGAAATACGCAACGAAAAAATAGGTTTTATATTCCAGAACTTCAACCTGCTTGCCAGAACAAGTGCCATGGAAAACGTCGAACTCCCACTTGTCTATTCCGGGACACCAAAGCACGAACGACAAAAAAAAGCGTTAGAACTGCTTGAGATGATGGGGTTAAAGGGATTTGAGAAGCATTTTCCCCAGCAACTTTCGGGAGGCCAGCAGCAGCGTGTTGCGATAGCAAGAGCGCTTGTCAATTCACCGAGTATCATACTGGCCGACGAGCCCACAGGCAACCTGGATTCAAAAACAAGCTACGAGATTATGAACGTGCTGAAAAAGCTCAATGAAGAAATGGGCGTAACCATAATACTCGTTACCCATGAGCACGACATAGCCGAGTACGGACAGCGCATTATAACATTCAAAGACGGGCTTATCGTAACGGACACGGTGAATTCTAAGGATACGTTTGAAAACAAGGGAGTTTGAGTAATGCGCGATGTGGGGTCTATGGTAGTTACATATACACTTCTGTGTTATCCCTCTTACATAAGAGGGACGGGGCACCCAAGCGGGGCTTGGGTCGGAGTTACAAAACAAAATCATAACTTCCCTGCCCTCACTTATCTTAAGAGCGGAATAAAGGAGACTCCATGAACTTACCAGAGGCATTTAAGGTATCGACAAGGGCGCTCTACAAGAACAAGATGCGTTCCGTACTCACCGGGCTTGGCGTCATAATAGGTATCGCAGCTGTTGTCGCGCTTGTTTCGATAGGACAGGGCGTCAGCAAAAAGATAGAGAGCCAGATCTCGGCCCTTGGTTCCAATCTCCTGATGATCTTGCCGGGCAGTACATCCATGGGCGGAGTGCACGGGGGGTTCGGTTCCGTAAATACGCTTATGCCGTCGGATGCTACCGCGATAGCAACCCAGGTCCCGGACGCGCTGTATGTCTCACCGGGTGTCAGGTGGGTCGGGCAAACCGTATACCAGAACCAGAACTGGGCAACGTCCATCATGGGAGTCGGATCAAGCTTCCCGATGATACGGGACTGGCCGATTGCAGAAGGTAATTTCTTCGATAAAGAGGACGTGGATGCGTCAGCCAATGTATGCGCCATCGGACAGGTCGTGAAGGAGCAGTTGTTCGGAGGTATGGATCCCATCGGCAAGATCATAAAGATCAAAAACCTGCCTTTCAGGGTGGTCGCCGTTATGGCGGCAAAGGGTACTGCGGGGTTCGGACAGGATCAGGATGACATGATCCTCGCACCGTACACAACCATACAGAAAAAGATGCTCGGTATAGATTATCTCAGCTTTATCTTTGTCAAGGCCATATCAAGCTCATCCGTGAACGCGGCACAGCAGGAAATAGAATCGCTCCTGCGCCAGAGGCACAATTTAAAACCAGGCTCTGACAACGACTTCACCATACGCAATGTTACCGATATGCTGGCCGCAGTTATGAACATAACGGGCCTTCTGACAATCTTCCTCGGCAGTATTGCCTCAATATCGCTTATCGTCGGCGGTATCGGTATTATGAACATCATGCTCGTTTCCGTCACCGAGAGGACAAGGGAGATCGGTATAAGGATGGCTGTAGGAGCAAAAAGGAAAGACATCCTTCTCCAGTTCCTGCTTGAGGCCGTTACCCTGAGCACTATAGGAGGTATCATCGGCATTATACTTGGCAGTATACTCAGTTTTACCGTCGGATCGTTCATAAAGATTCCGGTCAGCGTAAATATATTCCCGGTTGTGATTGCATTCTTCTTCTCGTTCGCGGTCGGTGTGTTCTTCGGGTTATATCCGGCGACCAAGGCGTCCAAGCTCAACCCCATAGAGGCACTGCGCTACGAGTAAGCCCCGTTAGAAAATTTGTGGATTCAATAGTGTCCTGGTCTGAGCGTTTAACAACGGCACAGTATCCGCATGAAACAACCGGAATTTTCTAATGGGGTAAACCTTTAAACGTTCTTATTGCATTTTCCGCGGCTCATTGATAATTTCCTTGTCATACAAAGGAGAAAAAAGTATGGCTCTTGACCCGGCGGTTGAAAAAATCCTGGAGATATTTAAGAACATTGAGCTGAGCGACATGAAGGTACAGGATGTGAGGGACATGATGGGTAATAACTCGATGTCCCAGAAAAAAGATCACATGGAATCTATAAAAGACCTCTCCTTCGAGCATCATGGGTTTAAAATCCCCTGCAGATTATACGAACCCGGAAACAGCGGTAAAGAGTTGATACTTTATTTTCACGGCGGCGGGTTTATATTCGGGGATATAGAATTGTTTGACGGGGTTGCCCGACGGGCTGCCAAGACATCGGGATGCAAAGTACTTTCTGTTGAATACAGACTGGCACCGGAGCATAAATTCCCTGCAGCGGTAGACGATGCTTATGAAGCTTATCTCTGGGTCAGGAAAAACAGTGACACGTTCGGCATAGACCCCGGTAAAATAGCGATGGCAGGTGACAGTGCAGGTGCAAATCTCACGGTTGTTACCGGTTTAAGGTTAAAGGACAATAAGAAAGCACTGCCGAAACTCCAGACACTGTTCTACCCTGTGCTCGGACCGGACCTTTTCACGGAATCCTTGCGCGAATACGGTAAGGGGTATTTTTTAACAAAGGCGTCAATAAAGTGGTTCGGCAGTCTGTATCTCAATTCGGATCAGGATTTTTTCAACCCGCTGTTCGCTCCGATAATCCGAGAAGACCTCGGCGGTCTGCCGGAAACCATTATTGTTACAGCCGAGCATGATCCTTTACGGGACCAGGGGGAAATGTATTTATCAAAGCTGTATGATGCCGGTGTTCCGGTAACAGGTATACGGGCAAAAGGCTTAATCCATGGGTTTCTTAATTTCTCGGACTTTATACCCGCGGCAGAATCAATAGCCTCCATGGTGTGGTATACGACCGGACAAAAATTAAAGAGTTGACCCGAAACAAAGAAAGAGTTTGAGACGAAGCGAAGAAAAACACCTGCGAACTGCCTGATATACTTTCATAGTATGCTGCATGGACTGCGTCTCGTTCAACGTCAAAAAAATACACCATGCATTTTGTAATGACCATTCCGTTTAGCAAAAAGAGCGTTGTTTTACGAGCAGAGGCGAACAACTCTTTCCTTGTGATAAGCAAGGAAATGAGCCTACAGTGCCTCTCTCATCCATTTTACGATCGGGATCAGCAGAAACGGCGCAATGATCACACCCATGCCGTACAGTGCATACGCTACATTGCTGGTAAGAAATGCCGCGCCGTCATACATGCCGTGAGACCACAACCTGCCTCCATGCGTTGAAGCATCATACAGGAACCTCTGCCAGCCTGTGCCGTCCCAGCCGTAGATAAGAATAAAAAACATGAAAAAATATCCGATAAGCACCTGGCTCCACGCAGCCTTGAACCTGCCTTTCTGGATAAACTTGTAAGCAACCCAATAACCTAAAATGCCCTGCGTAACATTGGTAACGGCAAAAACGGTCACCAGCCACGCCGGAATAGCAGCATGTGATACAGCGACCTGCATGGTTTCCCATTGCGGGAAATCCCAGAGCAGATATATGCCCGATGGTGCAAACAGACATGCCAGAAAGAGTACCGTGTAAATAAAATACTTGCTGGTATACCAATCTTTCCCCTTGGAAACATCATATTCCTTTTTCAACTGCCTTGCAGCTGAAGCGGCAAAGCCTGCCCCAATCGCGTACGACCAGAATACATCCACCTGAACCATAAAATACCTCCTGTAAACGAACTTTAATCTACTATAGATTTTTGTCAACCCCGTTAATCCAAAACATGCAACAGGTGACCTTTATGAAAGGTTTATCGGCTTTACCATGTACGCAAGCTGGGATGAAATGTGCCGGAGTATGCTCACAATCTCGATGTGCATTGCGCTTGTTTCTATAGATTCCGTATACCGTTTATTCAGCCTCTCCAGATGGTGTTTCAGGAGCAGGAGCTCTTGCTGCGCAAGCCTGTCCTTCTTCTCCCGCAATACCAGATCGGCATCGGGATTGTCCGTTTCAATGGCCGAGATAATATCTTTAAAAAACCCCATTACCTCATGGAAGTAATCCTTAATTTCGAGCCATCCTTCGTCCGAAAGCCTGTACCCGCTGATTGTTTTCTTTTCTATCTCGGATGACAGGTTCTGGCTTATGATGCTCGATATGACCTCAAAATTCTTTATATAGGTTATAAGTTCGAATTTATGGTAAGCGTCCTGCTGTGCCAGCCCCTTGGGGGCCGACACGCGGACAATATACAGCTTTATCTTTGACGCCAGTTTCTCAACCGCATTGTCCATTGCGTTTAATTCATTCGATCTCCACAGATCATTTTTTGAGAGGGCATTATATGAAATGGTAAGCATGGAATAAACATAATCTGCAAGTCTGATGACCTCTTTCAGTGCATAATCAAGTGCTATCGGCGGTGTTGATAACACCGATTCGTCGAGATAATGCGGCATGTCCGGCAATGCTATCTCTTTTCCGGTTTTCACGTATTTATCAAAAAATTTTACGACGGACGGTGCAAGCGGAGCAAAAAACAGGGTAATGGCAATATTAAAAATGGTATGAGCATTGGCGATCTGATGTGCAACATCACCGGATGTGTAGGTTGTAAGCAGCAGGAACGGCTTAAAAAACACAGCAACGATTATTACACCGATAACCTTAAACAGGAGGTGGGCTATCGCGACCCTCCTTCCGGCCTGGTCCGCCTTGAACATTGCAACTACAGCGGTCGAGCAGGTCCCGATATTGGCGCCGAGTATGATTGGCAATGCATGAGAAAGGTTTATAAAGCCAACATTTGCCATTGATATTGCAATACCTATTGTCGCGGCACTGCTCTGGATTACGGAGGTAAGGACAAGCGACACGGTAAAACCTATATAGGGATTGTGGACTATCAACTTTACCAGATTACTCTGATTGGGATCTATCCCGCTTAAAATATCATTCAGCAATTTCATACTGAACAGGATAAAACCAAGCCCTGTGAAGAAACTCGACACCGCACCTGCCTTGCGCCCTTTTATGAAAACACCGGTTAAAAAGCCCGATGCTATCAGGAAGAGTCCCATGCTGTAGAGATTAAATGATATAAGCTGGACCGTTAAGGTGGAACCGATATCTGCGCCGAGTATTACCCCTATGGCCCCCTTGAGGTCTATCAGCCTCGACGTTGCGAAACCCATCAGCATTACAACAGGGGTATTGCTGTTTTGTATCAGTATGGTAACGATAGCTCCAATCAGTATCGCCCACAAAACGCTTCTGGACGCAAGGTGGAGAAACTTTTTTATCTGTTCGCTGAACAGCTTGCTCAAGCCTGAATTAATAAGATCGATACCATAAAGAAAAAGCGCGAGAGCGGCTATTGCTGTTACGATGAACATCATGGCATACTGCTCTGGCTTATCTCCTGCTCGATTACTTTGATGGCCCTGTCGGGGTAATTCGTAAAAAATCCGTCTACGCCCTCTTTTATAACCATCCGTACCAGTTCATCGTTGTTGATTGTATAGACGTTCACCCTGAAACCGCTGTCATGGATCTCCCGTATGATGTTGCCGTCAACAGAGGCATACGATATATTTATCGCCTCTGCAGCAAGCTCCTTCGCCGTATTTATATAAAAGGACAGTGTGCCCGCGCCGCCGGATATACCGGCCGGAGCCTCACCGGAAATCTGATCCGCGAGTACGGCAAGCCTTATGTCCTGCGAAAGCCTTCTCATCTGCCGTATGGCCCCGATATTGAATGAGGAAACAACGGCTTCTTTGATAAGGTTGTATTTTTGTATAAGCCCGTAAACGATCCTGCAGAGTGCCTGAATCCGATCGGGTTTATCATCATCGTTTTTTAGTTCTATGTTCATCAGGATCTTATGACTTATTGCAGATAGCAGCTCTTCAAGGAGAGGGATACCGACCGGTTTCCCGTCTATGGGATCTTTAAAATTGTACTTTTTTATTTCATCGGTCGTGAGCTCCGATACAGGCGTATCGGCATTGAATAACCTCCCGAATGTAAAATCGTGGAACACGACAACGCCGCCGTCGGATGTAAGCTGGACATCAAACTCCACAGCGTCTGCCTTCATTTTTACGGCAAGCTCGAAAGAAGGAATGGTGTTCTCGATCTCATAGCCCGATGCGCCCCTGTGGGCGTACACAACAGGCCTTTTCATTTGAACAACTCCTCCACAAAGGTGCCCTTGTCGAATATCATAAAGTCATCCATGGACTCGCCGGTGCCGAGGGCTACGACCGGGATCCTGAGCTCGTCACAAATTGTAAAGATGATGCCGCCCTTTGCAGTTCCGTCGAGTTTTGTAATAATAATACCGTCAATCCCGATATTTTCATTGAAAAGCTTTGCCTGCTGGAATGAGTTTTTACCGATGGTGGCGTCTATGATCAGGTATGTGGCCATCCTGTCACCGGCCATCGCTTTGGTCATAACCGATTTGATCTTTTTAAGCTCATGCACGAGGTTTACATTGGTGTGGAGCCTGCCTGCGGTATCACCGATAACAACGTCCCTTGACCGGTGCTTGTATGCCGTGACCGCATCGTGTATCACGGATGCAGGATCGACCCCGGGCATTGCCTTTACGATATCCATGCCGACCCTCCCCGACAGTATGGCAAGCTGTTCTATGGCAGCAGCCCTGTACGTGTCCCCTGCCCCTGTAATAACACTGTATCCATGATCAACGTACCATTTCCCGAGCTTTGCTATGGTCGTTGTTTTGCCGGAACCGTTAATGCCGATCATAAGGATACCGCACTTCGGCTCAATCAGCGGGGCGGAAACAAGGATTTGCTTCATCCTGTCTTTGAGAGCATCTACCGGCGTCCTGCCGGGCGTTTCCCTCCCACCGATCAATCTCTCGGCAATACTGAAACTCATATCAAGAGACAGCAGCTCATCGGTATAATGTTCCCTGTCGATGAGAGCCGTACCGGACTTGCCTGATAATGTCGTAAAAAGGGAAGATAATCTCGAAAAAAAGCCCTGCATGGGTATTCAGATCGAGCCTTTTATGAAATTGATAAGTTCCTGGATCCTGAATTTATTGATAATCGCATGGTATGGCGACCTGTACAGGACGAGCAAAAAATATTCTTTTGTCAGCCGGTACATCCCGAGGACATACGGCTCCATCGTGACAAACAGGGAACGGGGTTGTTCATCGAAACCGTTGATCGTGTTAAACAATATGCTGAAATGCGCACCAATGACTTTCAACTCGTACTCCGCAACCGACCCGACAAAATCTATAGCCTCCCCTTCCGAATCCACAAATATAACCCCTTCAACCCCGCTCGAAAAGCTGACGAATTTTTGCAGGGCGTCCCGGTACATTCTATACGGCTTCTTTCTGTAGTTTCACGGAAATGATCTTCGAAACCCCGGGTTCTTCCATGGTTATTCCATAGATAACATCGGCTATTTCTATTGTCCTCTTATTGTGTGTTATGAGCAGAAACTGGCTCTTCGTCGAAAGCTCTTTTATTACATTGTTGAGCTTCCCGACACTCGCGTCGTCGAGAGGTGCATCGATTTCATCAAGCAATGCAAAGGGGCTTGGTTTGACCATAAACACGGATATGAGCAGTGCTATGGCTGACAGGGCTTTTTCTCCTCCGGACAGCAGGTTTATGTTCTGTAACCTCTTTCCCAGGGGCTGGATAACGATCTCCATACCGCTCTCGAGCAGGTCCTGTTCGTCCGTCAGGATGAGCTCCCCTTTCCCGCCGTCGAAAAGCTTCGGTATGACTTTCTTAAAATTCTCGTTCACCATGTCGAAAATTTCCCTGAATAATTTTCTCGATTCCTTATTGATTGAATTGATAACCTTTTTAAGGTTGTCGATGGCCTGTTCAAGGTCCTGCTTATGTTTCTCATAAAATTCAACCCTCTTCTGCAGTTCTTCGTATTCGGCTATGGCGCCGACATTGACGTCACCCATTTTTGCTATTTTTTCTGAAAGTAAGGAAATCCTGTCCTTCCCTGCCTGGATATCGTCCTTTTCTACCGGCGCTCCATCATACTGTTCGAGTTCCACGCCGTATTTGTCCCGTGCCGTATCCCTTGTATAATCGGTCTTCATGGTCAGCTGCGATACCTCTATGGCCAGGGAAGATTCTGCTGCTTTGATCGAGCTTATATCTTTTTCGAGCTGTTTTATTTCCTGTTCTATGTCCGTATATTCCTTAAATTCCCTGTCATAAGAAGTCCTGGCGTCCACAATCGTATTCTGTCTCTGCTGAATATCCTGGTTCATCCCGGCAAGCTTTCCGGCTGCGGATATAGCATCCTGATCCATGGTTTCGAGCCTCTTGCTGTTGTTCGAAGCCTCCTGCTTCAACGATGCCAGTTTTCTGTTTATATCCTCTTGCTCGGTCTTGATCCTCTTTACCTCGGCATACTTTGCATTGAGCCTCTCTTTAAACGCAGCCAGGTTAGCATTACTTTCGGATATAGAATCCTTTTTATGCTCCAGCACTGATTCAAGTTCTGCCAGCGTATTCCGCAGGCTGTCCGCAATATTTGCCTTTGCTCCTTTATCCTCTTCGTAGATCGCCTTCTTCTGTTTCAGATCGCTCACTTCTTCCAGAAGCTCGGAGGTGTTTACCTTGATTTCTTCCTCTTCCATATGGAGCGTCATCAGGGAACTCTCATAATTGTTCAGCTGGTCATCCAGACTCATGAGCTTTGCTTTTATGCTTGACTGCTGCTTCTCGATGTCCTGTCTCAGCCTTTCCTGCTCGGCAAGCTCAGAGCGGAATCCGGCTATCCCGGCTGATAGTTTTGCCCTGTCATCCTCATAACGGCTGAGCGTACCGGTCATATCATCGAGTTCTCTTTTTAATCTCTCCAGCTCGCTCCTTCTGTCCAGTATGCCTCCTTTAATAGTTCCCTCCGAGCCGCCGGACACAATACCGGGTTTGACAACATCGCCCGACATGGTAACAGCGGTTGCACCCTGCCCGGCTACGTCATATGCCTCCGGCAGAGACGACACGATATAGACGTCATTGAACAGCACCTGGAACACGGGTAATACTTCGGTGTCCTTGACCTCAATGATATCAAGCAGGGATATAAGCCCTTCCTTGCGACCGGTTTGTGCGGATTTGAAGTATGACTTTATTATAAAAACCGCCCTTCCTTTGTCCTGTTTCCGGAGCACATCAATCACACTGCCTGCTGTACCGTGATCCTGAACGACCATAGCCTGGACAATATCACCGAGTACCGCCTGAACTGCAAGTTCATATCCGGGTTTCACCTTGATATAATCGGCTACAACCTTGCTGATATTGAATTGTTCCGATTGTTTCATGACATACCGTGTGCCTTCGGAATAACCGTCCATGTTCTTTCTCAGGTCCTCCAGCGTACTATACCGGGAACGCACACCTTCGTGCATCTTTTTTGTTTGTTCTATACGATCCGCTAATTTTCCGGATTCTTCATCCAGCACCATGGACTGTTTATTGAAAGATGCTGCCTTCTCTTCAAGGGCGGCAATTTGAGCGGCGTTTTCCTTTTCCTGTTTTTCAAGATCTGTCTTTTCGCCTTTCAGAGCGTTTATCTTCAGCTCAATCGCGGTCCTGTCATGCTGTATTTTTTCGAGCCGGTGTGTTATATTTTCGAAATCATGTTCCGCGGATATTATCTGGTTCTCCAGCTCCGTGATCTTTTTGATCCTGTTGAATTCGTTGTTCCTCTCTTCTTCTATCTTTTCCTTTATTGCATTGATCTGTTCTCCAAGATCATTTTTTTCCTGCTCATAGAGCTTCTGTGTTTCAACGATCGTATTCAGGCCTTTCTTCTCTTCCTCTAATTTTTCCTCCAGCACCTTGAGCTGCTCGCCGCAAGATGCCTGCCCTCTTTTGAGTTCTTCTTCATTGCTCTTTATCCGTTCGTTTTCCCGTTGAAGTGTTTCTTTTAGTTTTTTTGACGATTCGATCTTTTCCTGCAGCACCATTGCTTCTGAGGTTAACGCATTGATCCTGTTCTGCTTCTCGGATATATCGGCAGCCTGAGCATCCAGCCTTTCCTTGAACCTCTGGTGGTCCGTGTACCTCGCCGATGCCTGGGACATCACTTTTGCCAGATCGAATCTCGTACTCTCGAGGCGTCCTTTTTTGTCCTCAAGCTGGACAACAAAATCGGAAAACTCCGTTTTGAACAGGCCCAATTCGAGTGTCCTGTATTCATCTTTCAGCGTTTTATATTCCTGTGCCACTTTCACCTGCTTGTTGACCTGGTTCACCGACCGTTTGATCTCGGACAAAAGATCGGCAATACGCGCTATATTGGCCTTGGTCAATTCTATCTTATCGAGGGCGACCTTTTTCATGTTTTTATATTTCAGTATGCCGGCCGCGTCCTCTATGACATACCGCCGCATCTCCGGCTTGGCGTCTATGATCTCGCTTATCTGCCCCTGTTCTATGATTGAAAATGCCTTTGAGCTGATGCTGATGTCCATGAGGAATTCCAGAATATCCTTCAGTCTCCTGGGGTCCTTATTCAGGTAATATTCGCTTTCTTCGCCCCGGTACATCCTCCTCGTGACAGCCACCTCTGAAAAGGAATCATACGATGACGGAGTATTGGTCCCGTCGTTGGTGAAGGCAAGCGACACCTCGGCCATGCCGATAGATTTACGGTGTTCGGAGCCGTTGAAGATAAGATCGGACATCTGGTTTGCCCTGAGCTGTCTGGCACTCTGTTCGCCCATGCACCATTTTACAGCATCGACAATATTGCTTTTACCGCTCCCGTTCGGACCGACGATGGCCACGATAGGATATTCAAAATTAAAGCTGACCGGTTCTACAAAGGTCTTAAATCCCTGTATCTCGAGTTTTTTTAATTGTATTTATATCATCCAATCTACATTAAGTTCCTTAATTTATTTTTTGCTATAGTTTCCATATCGCTGGAAAGGCCGAGACTAATTGCCTTGAGGAGCGCTGCCTTTGCCTGTTCAGGCTCGTTCAGGTTCGATAACATGATGCCCTCTTTATAAAATGCAGCCGCCGGATTCTTGCTGAACTTAGCCGCATATTTATACTCTGTCAATGCCTTTTCATACATACCGTTGGATTCGTAAACCGTTCCGAGTGCGTAATATGCATCCCCCTCATCCGGGGTAATCTGTATTGCCTTTTCATAGTACTGCTGGGCCTTATTCATATCACCGTTTTGATAAGAAATATTGCCGAGTCCCACCATTGCCTCTGAATAACGGGGTGAAAGGTCAAGGGCTGTCAGAAATTCCTTTTTAGCGTCCTCTATTTTGCCGATGTAATTATAAGCGACGCCGAGCCTGTAATGAATCTCGGGATTTTTCGGCGCTATCTTTAGTGCCCTCTCAAGATAATCAATAGCCGAGTATGTTTCCTTGTTGTTGTAATAGTATTTGGACAGGGCAAGCATGTAGTCCGGGTTATCCGGTGCATACTTCATGGCGTTCTTTAAATCGTTGATAGCCGCAAGGTCATTTTTGCCTGCGATATTGATAAGCCCCCTCTGGAAATAAGCATCGGCCATGGTGCCGTCTATATTTACCGCCTTGGTATACTCGTTAATGGCAAATTGGATATTCCCCATGTCCCTGTACACATTACCCAGTGCATAATGATACACGGCATCCACGGGGTTTATCTTGACAGCGCTCTCAAGGGAAGAGACCGCGGATGTAAATACCTTGCCTGCTATGTACACATTCGCCAGCTTGTAAAAAACCCTTGCCTCGTACGGCTTCATAGCTATGGAAGAATTATATGCCTTGATTGAATCACTGAGTCTGTGCTCGCCAAAATAAATATCACCGAGCACTTCATAGGCGTACGGCAGGGTATTATCGATTGACAGGGCTTTTAAAGCATACTTTTCCGCCTGCGTATGTTTTGATTCCTTTTCGAGCATGTCGGCCATGTATGCATTATTGTCCGCAGAAACAGGGGATATGCTCATTGCCGTATTCAACTGCCGGATCGCATTGTCATAATCACCCTCCTTCCCCAGTACCACGGCATATTCTGTATGAAGAGGAGCGTAAGAAGGGAATTTGGCCACGGCGCCGGATAGGATTGCGGCGGCGTTTTTATAGTCTTTTTTCTTTCTGAGGAGCCTTCCGTTCAGGGTCATAAATGCCGGGTTATCGGGGGACTGGTGAACGGCCGTTTCAATCGTGCGTAAAGCGGTGTCCAGCTCTCCGTTCCCTTCCCGTGCAAGGGCCATCCCGTAGAGGACATCGGGATTGTTCTTTTCCAGCTTCAGACATTCATTATAATAGGAAACAGCAAGTACATATTTTTTATCGAGATAGTATGCCTGGGCAAGTTTCAGGTTACCCTCGAGCGTTGTACTGTCGGCTGCTATCGCCGCCTTATACTGGTTCTCGGCCTCGTTCATATTGCCGCTCTTCAGGTATGCATCACCGAGGGCTATATATGTCTTCACGGACTTGTTGTTCTGCAGGGAATTTTTAAACGCTTCAATGGCAGGAGGATAATTGCTGGTCTTCATCTGCAACTTTCCTATGGTATAAAAGAGGTTTGCCTTGTCATACGTGTCCATGGTATTGCCGGCTTTATTTAAAACAGCATTCAGATCGGCTATTGCCTGCGTTGTACCGGTAACACTGCTTGCCTGTATATCGGCCTTGAGTGTTACTGCGGATATATTGTAAGGATAACCGGCAAGTACGGTATCCAGGATATCGACAGCACGGGATGGTTCCTGCTGCCGATATATGCGCGCAAGCAGAAGCTTCGCCTTGACCATATCAGGTTCGAGTGAAGCCGCCTGTGTAAGGAGTGATGCTGCCTGGGTCATGGATTGACCCTGTTTAAAATCTATATATCCCCGGTAATATAACGCCTCGGGCAGGGAAGGAGACTTCTGTAACGCCGTGTCGATCTCCCGGGACGCCTGTTGATAATCATTGTTTGCTATGTTTATCATTGCTTCAGTCAGGTTGTACTGGGCATTATCCTTCAGCATTTCTTTCAGCCTTGCAAGGAACTTACCGCTGTTTTTCAGCTGATCCTGCAGATTATTCCGTTCTTTGAGCACGGCATAGTCCTTTGCTATACCGATATACGCCTGAACCAGATGGTGGTCCGCGGCAACAGCCTCCTCATAAAGGTTCAATGAACTCTCATAACCGCTGATAGTACCATTTAAATACTGTTTATCCGCTTCACTGAGCAGCTGTTCTGCCCGCGCCTTTGCTTTGGCAGAAGCAGGGATTACACTATAACTCACGAACGTTAATTTTTTGAAATCAGGATGTGCAGGGGTGTACTCGACAAGATAATAATAAACACCCATAAGGGCCGCAAGGACTATGACGATGCCTGCGGCCGATGCAAGAAGCAGTTTTGACAGGTGCTTTTTCTCAGCTACTGCCTTTTGCCGTGCTGCTGTATCTTGTGTTACCGGTAGGGATTCCGGTACGGCAACGGTATGCTCATCCAGCAGAGAACTTTCATCCTCAGATGCCGATGGGACATTCTTTGACTGGACCTGCTTTGTATCCGCCAATTCCGGTATGTTTTCTTCCTCCATCGGTACGGTTTCCTCCGGCAGTACACCTCCTTCAGCGTTATCCCCGGCCTTTCCTGCGGGCGATTCTTCAAGCGAGGTTGACTCAAGCCAGCTGGTGTCGGCCTCACCTCTTCCTTTTGAACCTCCGCTTTGTTCCGGTGCTGTTGTACCTTCGCCTTTAATGTCGTCCATGGTGAATTCTTCGAAACCCTCTATAACATCCCCTTCTTTATTAAGTTCTTCATTGGCCGGTGCCTTTTCGGTTGGTTTTGCAGCTGCTTCCGCCTTGCCGCCATCCAAGAAATCACTTTCAGGAATGGTTTCCCCGGCATGAACATCTGCCGGCTGTTTTTCTTTATCCTGCTTCATTTCAAGAGAAGCAAAAATGTCCTCCAGGTCTGCTTTCCCTTCCCCGGATTTCGTGCTGTCCGGAATTGTATTGTCCGGTGCTGTAGCGGCCGGTTCTGCGGGCTCAAGGGACTGTTCCTCATCTGCAGGGTTGTCCGCGGCTTTGTCCACAGAGCTGTCGATGGCACTGTCGAGAGCGTTATCGATGGCACTGTCGATGGTATTATCCGTATCGGTACCCTGCCCGCCTTGCGGAACAGCTTGTTCCTGATCATTCGGTAGTCCCTGCTCCTTGTCGTGCTCCCTGACATCCGCATCAGCCGGTAGTGCTACCTTATTCTCCTGTCCGCACTTCTTGCAGATAAATTTATAATCCTGATTTTTAAGCTGGGCCTCTGTAAACATGTACATGGTCTGACATTTTTCACACCTTAAAATCATAGGTTCTCCCTGTTTGCGATTTTTTTAGAATTTGCGATCATTTCCCTAAAATCTTTTTCCCGAAGTCCTGCACCTTTGGCGATATTCAATGCATGCGCATCATCCATAAGGTCTCTGTCCGCATGTGCATCAGAGTCAAATACGAGTCCTGCCCCTGTTTTTTTCGCTATCATCGCAACATAACCATTCGTAAAACTATGACCGCCCCTGCCGCTTATTTCAAGGTAAACATGCTTTTTTGCGGCAAGCTCGGCCTCTTTTATGCTGATAAAGCCCGGGTGGGCTATTATATCCGCCCCGCCTTCGATGCCCGCAAGGTTCGTCCTCGGTTCAACCGGTTCCACGATTGTTTCACCATGGATAACGACAACCGCGGCACCTGCCTTCCTCGACAGCTCTATCAGCCTCGGTATATCAAAAGGAGGGACATGCGTGATCTCGACACCGGCCAGGACATTGATACCGTTTTTCTTTTCCGAAAACTCCACAGCAGCGGCCTTGATATGTTCTATAACAAAAAGGTAGTTGGAAAAGTCGACATGATCCGTGATCGCGATAACGTTAATGCCGATTACCCTTGCCCTTTGTATGAGCTCCGAAGGCAGCAGCTCTCCGTCGCTGAATAAAGAATGTGTATGAAGATCTATCATGGGTTTATAACCTTCCTTAAAAGAGTTGGGATAATGTTCAAACTATCCGTGGTGTCTTTATTCAAAACAAATATGGGATCCTCGCTATCCGATGATAATAATTTTCTCAAGGTCGGGATGACTTTGGTCCCGGCGTCTTTTCCATCCGGTGTCACGAAAACGTACGTTACCGGCAGAGTTTTTGCTCTCTTGAACTTATTGACCGCGGACAGGAACGAATCAAGGATCTCCTTTGACCCCTTATCGAACAATACGATGGCACCTACGGCACTGCTGGACAATGCCATCCACAGCGGACCGTATTCAATCAGGGGGGGCACGGAAATAATCTCTATGCTCAGGAGTTCCGTAAGGGAAACCAGTCCGATCTCGCCGAATACGACATCATCGCGGTTCGATACCGCAAAGGAACTATTCAGCGTAAATTTCGGCATATTGTTGATGCTGTTTATGAATGTTTTCAGGGAATTATAATTGGCGGACAGCACGATAACCCTTCCCCGGTGCGATTCCAGCTTCGTATGCTTATTGATTGAAACGACCTCGAGCAGCTTGAATATCTCTTCGTTTTCCAGGAGAGTGCCTTCCCGGTTCGTGACCTTCGGCGTTGCATGCTGTACAATTTCTATAATGCCTTTTTCAAGGAGGGCTACCAGCACCCGCAGTACATCATAATCCGGGAATGTACAGTTATCCACGATGTCTTCCACCTTGTTATAGAATTCAAGCAGGAGTAAAACCTCCTGGGTGATGGTCCTGACCTGCTTGGGCAGTTCCGAGAGTTTTTTCTTCAATTTTACCACAGCGTCGAGCGGCGGAAGGATATCTTTGTTCTTTTTCATCTCATCGATCTGTCTCATTCCCTCCATCAGCAGCGACTCGGTCGTCGAGGTAATCCTTAGCGGGGTCAGGGCGCGGTGCGGTATAAATTCGAACTTTCCGTTTTTGATGGTAAGCAGCCGGTAAAATGCCTTAACCCCTTCGACCTTTTCAAAGGTGGCGTTTATGATGCCGCCTTCCTGCAGGTATATAAAGCCGTTTCCCTTATCCGAGTATATGGTTATGGTTCCGTCTTTCTTGTTCATGCTGAATATCTGAAGCAGATCGATCAGGGATATCTGGGACAGGTTCCCTTCTATTTCCTTGTTTTCTTTCGACAGCTCTATGGTTTTCTGTCTCTTCTGGTAGATGCTGGATATCGTGCCGATAAGCTCGTCTATCCTGAACGGCTTTGTTATGACCTTTTCTCCCATGACACTTACGGATTTTAATTGATCGGGCGTACCCATGAATATCAATGCCAGGTTGTCCGTCTTCGGGTTCACGCTGATGATGTCCCTGAGTTTCTCCGTATCTATTATCGGAAGCTGCATGCCGAGTATGATGATGTCCGGGAGCTGCTCAATGATTATTTCGAGTGCCTTCGCTCCGTTGATGGCCGAGTAAATGCT
Source organism: bacterium (assembly GCA_027364825.1). Classification (GTDB taxonomy): domain Bacteria; phylum JAMCPX01; class JAMCPX01; order JAMCPX01; family JAMCPX01; genus JAJYLM01. The sequence goes on from DAHXOM010000283.1 coordinate 27,575, forward strand.
GTAGCCCTGGGCCTTCAGTGCGTCTTTTATCAGTACTACGGACTTCTGGTCCGTGTCCGCTATAAAGATTTTTCCTTTTGTTTTTACCATATTCCTATATCTGCCTCTGCAAGAAATACTTTTCCTGAAGAACGGCCACAAGCTCTTCCACGATGATGGGATCGCTCGTATGAAAAACGGAGAACTGCTTGCTGCTTGACTCGTTTGTTATAAAACCGTATGCGTATTCCTCATTCAGGTTAAACATAAAAAACCTGTTTCCGATATCCTCGTTGATAATCATGATGGGGGCATAAGAGATATCTATGTATTCCCCCTGCTGTTTTCTGCCCAGCAGGTACAGCTTCGTGTTCGAATTATACAATTTATATTGTTCCTTGATGAGCTTGATGTCCTTGGTTATGGCCGGTATGCCGAGGAATATAAGCCCGCGCATGAATGGCCGTGCAAGGATATCGCTGGAAAGCAGGTTAATAATGTCCATGATGCGGTCCTTGGTAATGATGAATATGGCGTTCGTAATATCGTCTCCCTTTTGATCCGAATCCTTGAATATCCTGAGAATATTGTCCGAGAATTCCATAAATCCGAGTGACTCCATGGATGTAATCTCTTTTATTTTGCCGGTGCTTGATCGTTTGGCCATATCATACGCTTTGGACAGGAGCGTCTGGGCGGTAGTTCCGTCGTTCGGATAGGTCGCAGAACCGATGATAAGCTCCACATTCTTCGTGACCGAGCCGTTGGTCACATACAATGTCTGTTTGAGCTGGTTCTTGATCCTCCGCATGGTGATGATGGAACCGAAATAGTCGGTATCCGGAAGAAAGAGGTTCAACATGCTTGAATGCTCGGATACGGACAGTGTATCGGCGTCCCGTATGACTTCGCTGATCAGGTTCGTTATTTTCGTAAAAATCTCATCCACATAAGACCTCCCGAACGTTTCTACAAGGTCCCTGTAGTTTTCTACGGACACGACCGCGATAGAGAACATGCCGTGTATTCTGTTGGCTCTTTTTATCTCGTTTTCCGTGTACTCGATAAAATACCGGTAGCTGTACGCAGGCAGGTTGTCCGCCCTTAACGTATCGGTAACCTTCTGGGAAAGCTTGACTGCGTTTGAAACCGCTATACCGCCGAACGTGGTCAGCGTCCTCGCGACCCTGATGTCCTGCACGGTAAAGACCTTTTCCTTCTTGATGAGCCTCAGCAATGCATACACATGACCGTCCTGCCCCTGGACAATCAGGTACATCGCTTTTTTATTTTCCGCACTCGTTATAATGCAATAGCCGTCCTTCATGGACTCCCGGTACTTGAACATCTTCCAGCTTATTGAAGCGGACTCGTCGTAGGGTTCGGACTCATAGCCGAAAGAATGCAGGAGTTCAAAGTTGTCGTCGTCCTTACGGAACCAGAGCATCGCCTTTGCAAGCTTTAATTCCACGACCATTGCATCGATAAGCTTTTTAAACACATTGTCCAGGCTGGATTGGGAGAGTATATCGCTTGCTCTCTTGTAAACCTCAAGCAATATCAGGTATTCCATCCCCTCTTTCGCAAGCTTTTCTTTCTCCATAAACAGCTTCTTCTGGGCTATAATGTTGGTTACGAGGTGGAGGAACTTACTGTCATCAAACGGTTTCTTTATATAGGTATAATGTATCCCGTCATTCGGCATGAGGGATTTAACGGAAGCTAAGTTTATCGACGTTATTACAAGCACCTCGGGTTTATAAACAAGCTTTTTTGTTTTTTCGGCAATACTGTCCAGTCCGCCTTCGTTTTTGTTCGGCTCATAGATGATCAGATCGAATACCGATACGTCCGCATCCGCGAGTTCGTCGTTGTCATGTATGTATACCTCGTAACCTACCCCGGAAAGCAGATCGCGGTAGAGTTCCCGGTAAAACCTGTCTTTATCTATGATCAGTATATTACCGTTTTTCATTGCGATCACATCTTATACTTGCCGGGATCCGTACTTGAAAATTGTTTAAGCAGCTCATCATATTTTTTCTTTTTATCCTCTGCATCGGTATCGGATATGCCGGTCGCCGCTATTATGGATTCTATCGATTTATCAAGGACGACTTTGTCCACGAATATGGAAGCCGACATCCTCAGTGCTATTGCTATAGCGTCGGAAGGCCTTGAATCTATTGTAATCTCTCTATCCATTATCTTCAGGAATAACATGGCGTAGTACGTATTGTCTTTCAATTCCGTAATCTCGACCTTTGTCGCAGAGACGTTCAGTTCGGTTAATACGCTCTTGATAAGATCGTGGGTGTTCGGCCTCGGTGCCTTGATCCCTTCGAGCTCCATCATAATGGCGCTCGCTTCAGCAACACCGATCCAGATGGGGAGGGTATACTTGTTTTCGCTGTCGCGCAGCACGACTATCGGAGTTGAATTTACGGGATCGATCATAATACCGATTACCTTCATTTCGATAAGCATATCATTCCTCCTCCGGAATGTGTTTACCATACAATGCATTGTCCGAATAATCATCGATCAGTACGTCCGCAACCGTACCTTCCGGCACCGTGCCTGAAAAATTCACCAGCCTTCCATGCATCGTCCTTCCCTGCTGCCTCCCCTGCTTTTTACTGTCGCCTTCCACAAGGACCCGCTGCACTGTGCCGGCAAGGGCACGGTATATTTTTCTTGTTATTTCAAGCTGGGCATCCTGCAGCTCTTTCAGCCTCCCGGCTATTGTATGCTCCGGCACCTTGTCCCCGTATTTGTTCGCCCGTGCAAGCGGCCTGTCCGAGTATTTAAACGAAAATATGTTATCATAATTTGCGCGTCTTACAAACATAATTGTATCGTGGTGGTCCTGATCAGTCTCCGACGGAAAGCCCGCTATGAAATCAGAGGTAACCGCAACATCGGGCTTCAATGTCCTTATCCTGTTTATTTTATCCATGTATTCTTCCACGGTATACCCTCTTGCCATCAGTTTCAATATCCTGTCGGATCCGGACTGGATGGGAAGATGTATATGCGGACAAACCTTGTCGAAATCCGTGAATGCATGCATAAGTTTGTCGGTCAGGTCCTTTGGATGCGAGGTAATGAACCGGATACGCTCCAGACCTTTTATATCGTTCAGCATGGATAACAGCTCATACAGCGTTACCTGCTTTTCACCGGCATTATCCCTGTATGAATTTACATTCTGTCCCAGCAGGACGACCTCTTTCACCCCGGAAGCAACCAGCGTGTACACCTCGTCTATTATAGAGCGCACATTCCTGCTTACCTCCCTGCCGCGAAGATAGGGTACGGTACAGTACGAGCAGAAGTTATCGCACCCTTCCATGATCGTGACATAGGCCTTTACCCCGTTCATGTCCTTCACCGGATTCCTGAAACGGTTCTGGTCTGTATCCGGTGCCACGGCGACAACAGGCCCGGTTGTTTTAGCCTGGCGGATAAGCTCATCGATCCTGTGGACCTGCGATGGCCCTACGACAACATCCACGCCTTTAAACCTGCCAACGAGCTTCCTGCCCTCCTGCTGTGCGACGCAACCGCTGAAAACAATAACCCTGTTCTGAGCAGTTTCTGATCTCCGTTTCTTGAGCTGCGCATACCTCCCCACACTCGAGTAGGCCTTTTGTTCTGCCTTTGCCCGCACACTACAGGTATTGACGATGACGACCTCAGCGTCCCTGGGGTTATCGGTCTGCACATACCCCCCGCCGGAAAGAATCGACAGCATCCGTTCCGAATCATGCTCATTCATCTGGCAGCCGTACGTTTCAATATAAACCTTTTTCATATTTTGAAAATTGTAATAGTGATATGAAATATTGTCAAATAGTAATGCGCATATTCATTGGGTATAAACACACACAGGATTGGGGTAAAACACGCAGTGTACCCCGTTAGAAAATTCCGGTTGTTTCTTGCGGATACTATGCCGTTGTTAAACGCTCAGACCATGATACTCCTGAATCCACAATTTTCTAAGGGGGTATGTCCCATAATGTACCGCGATATCTTGCTCATTTACAACATAATCAAATGTTGACGATTCTGGTATGAATTTTGCTTTTTTTCTGCTATTCTTTAAATATAATCTCAAGGATAAGAGGAAAG
>DAHXOM010000288.1 GCA_027364825.1 bacterium
GATATCTGTATGCCGATTATTACAATATCCAGGGGAACATTTAGCGGCGGGAAAAAACTTGCCGAGAGTCTCAGTAAAAGATTGGGTTATCGATCCATAAGCAGGGAGGTTATCATACGTGCTGCATCCGAGAACGGCATATCCGAACAAAAACTTCGCAAGGCAATAGAACAACCACTGAGCAGCAGGGAACGGCTTGGTATGGACATAGATAGTGAAAGGTCTCATTACCTTGCTTTCATTCAGGCAGCGCTCTGCGATGAGGCAAAACATGATAATGTTATTTATCATGGCCACGGCGGACATTTGTTGCTGAACGGCTATTTTGTGGGCGGGAATTTATTATTGAAACACATTTCACATGTTATCAGGGTGCGGATAATAGCCGATATGGAACAACGCATAGCATTTGCAATGGAAAGCAATAGCCTGTTGCGTGAAGAGGCAATAGCATATATCAGGACTATGGATGATCAGAAGAAAAAATGGACCAAGTTCCTCTATAAGGTAGATTGGAACGATCTGTCGCAATATGATGCAGTCGTAGATTTGAAGGAAACATCACTATCGGACGCATGTGAAATAATATGTACTATGGCAAAATCTCCCCGGTTCCAGGCAACAGAGGCTTCACGGCAGGCAATGGAAGAGCTGGTACTCGCAAGCAGGAAAAATCAACAGCAGCACCGGAAGATATTGAAGAGTGTTTCCGGTACCCGGGGTATGTATGAACATAGTTTCATGCAGAAACTCATTCCGGACAGCAAGTAAACGTGTTGAGGGTCAGACCATGTATCGGTGGAGTACCGGAGCCTGAAATAAAAAAAAGGCAGGGTAGTATCCCTGCCTTTAGGTTTACCTTCGCAGTTCGACTCGCCAGAACCAACGCCTACTGAACGTTAAGTTCTCAGTCCGAATCTGGAGGTTGTCTTATATCAAACATAATGCATCTTGTGTAAACTATCAAGTAAGAATTTTACCCGAGTATGACCGGTTGCACACATCAGCGTAATGGATAGTAAGACTTTTATGGAGTCTGAATTCAGATGTTTTTCTATCGTTTCAAGCAATGCGCATATCAGTATCGTTACAATAACATATCCCCTGCACGTTCCTGCCGGGGTGGAACTAACGCTACATCAGCAATAAACGATTTTTTATCTGTATCCGCCGCCGCCGCCGCCCCCGTATCCGCCTTTTCTGGGCCCGTCTCTCTTCTCCATCGGCTTTGCTTCATTTACCTTGATGTTTCTGCCCTTGAAGTCATTCCCATTGAGCTGCTCAATGGCTTTTTTTGCTTCTTCATCGTTTGTCATTTCAACGAATCCAAAACCCTTTGAACGATCCGAGTACTTATCCTTGATTACGGTTGCAGTCTGTACCGCACCAATCTTCCCGAACAATCCCTTTAAATCTTCTTCCGTGGTGTCAAACGTCAAGTTGCCTACATACAGTTTCAACATTTTTCTTCTCCTTTGTTTTAAGTATGGCTTATTTTTTTATAAAAGTAACCAATTTATTATACAACCTGTCTTTTATTTCCCTGTCTGCATATTCATAGCACGATTGCAGGGCAGACTGCAAATCAGAACATGGAAAAACGGTTGCTGTGCTCTTTAAGCTCCATCGTGGCACTACTTTTTCATTCTGTCCATTATTCCGATCGCCTCATCATTTATAATATCATATCAGTTTATGCAGACCGATGCAACAGGGAAGTAAAACGAGGGTCCGATATTAAGACAGTAAAGTTCATCCGCCACTATAACTCATTGGTATGTATAAAACGATACTGTTCCACTTCTTTCTATGAGACCATAATTGAAGTAAGGGCAGATGTCCCTTATAAACAGGGTGCCAAAAACACCTTCTTTAAGGGACGACATCCCGTTCGAAACGTTTTCGCTATTTGTAGATATAGGCGTTCAGCCCGATTACTAATGGCTTGCCATCTATGATGCAGGATGTTTTTATATTGCCTCTTGTGCTGACCACTACAAGCGTTTTTCCCGATGCGCTTGGCGTAGGCTTCTCCAGGTCGCACGTGATAATGAGCTTATTCCCTTCGATTTTTGTTTCAATTGCCATGTTTGTTACCTCTGCGTATTGGCGCCCCATTTTTATACCCCATCATACAAGCAGGTACTTCTCCAGTATGATGCAGCTACCTACCTATCTGTCAAGATTTTGAATACAAGACAGCATTTCCTCACAGAGGGGGTTGTCAGATTACAAATTATTGACAATTAAAGATTGATGGGTTACAGACCTTGAGGTCTTTTTAAAAGAGGGGGTAATCATGCCGCAGGTAAAGGGTATTGCAATACTCGGGCTAATAAAGTTTATAAAAAAGCAGCCAGGGGATCTGATGCCTAAAGTTAAAAGTATGCTTCCTCAGGATTCCATCGGGTATCTGGATGAACACATACTCATGGCAAAGTGGTATCCATACAAGCTGTATGTGGATATGCTCAAGGTCCTTGATAATATTCTGGGGAAAGAAAATCCCGAATTTTGTGTAGAGCAAGGCAGGCTTTCAGCGCGGGATAATATATCGACTCTTTACAAAGTCTTCATAAAATTTATAAATATAAAGTTGCTGCTTACCCAGGTGATGAATATGTGGAACAGCTATTTCGATACAGGAAAGGTGGAAGTTTCCAGCTACACCGAACACGGGAAAGACAGACATCTCACGATTATCATAAAAGACTTCCCCGATATAGACATAAACCACGTCAAGAGCGTGATGGGCTGGATCGAACAATTTCTAATCATGAGCAAATTTACAACAAAGGTAAAATCCAGGCTTGTCAAGTGCCAGTCTTCGGGAGATCCTATAACCGAAATGCTTTTTACCGAGGATTAACAGTAATTCACGAAAAGTGTGTCGGAAAAAAGAAGGAAGAGTCGTGTCCCCTTCCTTCTTTTTGTTTTGATAAGAGGTCTGCTGTCCCAACCGCAGTGCTACTTCTCGTTCATGGCATACTCGCCGTTTAACACGGATACATACTGTTCCCAGATCTTGTTGTACTGTTCCGGGTCCGGTACTGCCTTGATCAGCATGATCTCTCTGCAGAAGGCGCGCTGATCGTCTCTGGCGCCGTGGTTGCCGTAGATCAGAAGGGCGAAGTGCGCGAAATCACGCACCATGAAATCGAAGATCTGGTTCAGGATGTCCCGGTCAAGATTGTCGAACTTTGCCTGCTCGAGCAGCAGTTGGCCGTAGACCACGATAGAGAACATCTCCCCCAGCGGCAGAGAGAAGGACGGGTCCATGTCCTGTGCCTTGTCCGGACCGGCCTTTTCCAGCATGTCGACAAAGATCTTGATCTGTTTGACAAAGGTCGCCACGTTGGGCAGGTGCTTGTTGGCCTCGAAGATGGGTTTGTAGTCATGGAACTTGACCGTGCCCAGGCCCTTGGTTGGACCCTGGTTGAATAGGAACTCGTCGTCTTTGGACGAAAAGTCCGGTTCTACCGGAGCGTACTCAACCGGGGAAAAGAAATAATTTTTCATGAACTTGCGGATCAGCTGCACATTGACGTGCACCGTGCCTTCGAGTTTGGAAGGCCCGCGTATGTCCGAGGCCGCCATGGCAAAGTACGTGTCTTTCTCGAAGCCCTTGGCTGCAACGATCTCCCAGAGCAGGTTGACGACTTCTTCGGACTGCAGTGTCACCTTCATTTTGCTGGTCGGGTTGAAGAGCAGGTAGCGCCGGTCGTTTGCACCGGCACCACGGAAATAGTCCGTGGCGCGGCGCTGGTACATCTTCATAGCAACCAGACGCAGCCATGCGTCCATAAAATTTTTCCGCACATGCGGCATATCCGTGACGCGTAAGCCGTAGAGCATACGGTTGGAAGCGTGCGTAATGGATTCATAGAAACAGTGCTCCGCTACACCGATCGAAGCCGGAGCGATGTTGAATTTGCCGATGTTGACGGTGTTGAGTGCAGAATCCCATGCATGCGGCCCGCGCGAGAGGATATCTTCCCCGGTGACGGCATAGTCGTGCAGGGCGAAGTTTGCAACATATTCCTGATGGGATATAACGTTTTTTTTCAGTTCATAGGCCTTATGGTGGTAGTTGGTGACGAAAAAACAATAATCGTCCGTACCGTCCTTGATCTTGCCCAGGGTGGATACCATCTCCGCCTCGTTACCGTTGCCGATATAGTATTTTTCCCCGTTGGCGAGCCAGGTACCGTCGCCCTTCGGGGCAAGTGCGGTTTCCGTGGAATAGATGTCGGCGCCGTGTGCTCGTTCGGAAAGACCGAAAGCAAAGATCGCACCCTTTTTGAGCAGGTCTGCAGCCTTCTGCTTTGCTTTTTCATTCGGGCTCATCCAGATGGGGCCAAGGCCGAGTATGGTGACCTGGAAGCAATACCAGTAGCCCAGTCCGTAGAAAGCAAGAAGCTCGCTGTACTCGTTGTTGCGTGCCGTATCCCAGCGGCAATCCGGGTCTCCTCCGGCGTATTTTTTCGGAGTCAGGAGTTTGGCAAAGATCTGTTCCCTGCCGATGAAGTCCACAAACTCGCGGTACCAGACCTTCTTGTTGAAATCGTCAAGCAGGCGCTCTTTGCCCATTTTCTCGAAGAAGGTGATGGTCTTTTCCATAATGGCGCGGGAACCTTGATCCTTCATCAAACTCTTGTACTTTTTGGGCTGGGTCAATAAATTCATTTTATTATAAATCCTTTCCAGGGGTTTTTTAGATTTGCCGAAGGCGGGACTCGAACCCGCACGGTGTTACCCGCCACCCCCTCAAGATGGTGTGTCTACCAAATTCCACCACTTCGGCATAAGGTTATTTCTGTTGAGTCGTAGGACTTGCAGGCATTGCATTTTGCTGCGGCATAGGCATGGTTGATGGCTGCGAGGGTATCTGGTTGAACAACCTGTTTTGCCCGTTCTGTCCGCTGAGATACGCAAGGGTGAGAGAGGTAGCAAGGAATATTATCCCTGCCACTATCGTAGCTTTCTCGAGGAAATTGCTCGGGCCCGTGGAACCAAAGAAACTCTCACTTGAACCTCCAAATGCTGCACCCATGCCCGAACCCTTGCCCACCTGTAATAAGACTACCATTACAATTGCTACGGCAACCATGATGTGTACCAGAAGTATTAATGTATACATGTTATCTCTCCCTTTGTGATATCGAGTTAATTATACTTAAAAATTTATCAAGGTCAAGGCTTACCCCGCCTATCAGTGCACCATTGATCTGTTCTTTGTCAATAAGTCCTGCTATATTCGCATCATTTACACTGCCGCCGTACAGGATCCTGATCTTTCCGGCGATATCGATGCCGAAGCGTTTTTCCAGCGATTGGCGTATAATCTCATGCATGTCCTCTGCCTGCTGGGGGGTCGCAACATTGCCGGTGCCTATTGCCCACACCGGTTCATAGGCAACGGCAAGGTCATCGGGATTTTCAATTTGTACGTCAAACAGTGCCGCTGAAAGCTGGAACCGTACGACATTATACATCTGTCCTGCCTTGCGCTCTTCGGACCTTTCACCGACGCACACGATGGGCCGTATCCTGTTCTTTAAAAGGGCCGCGGTCTTCAGATTAACCGTTCTGTCGGTTTCGTGAAAATACATCCGTCTTTCAGAGTGACCCACGATACAGTATGCAGCGCCGAGTTCTTTGAGCATGGCAGCTGAAACCTCTCCGGTAAACGCACCCTTGTCTTCCCAGTATACATCCTGGGCGCCGATAAAGAATCCATCCGCCTTGAGAGCAGATAGAGAGACAAATGGCGGTGCAATGATAATGTCTACATTTTTTACAGGGGCATTGCCGAGATGCTTTGATAACCCCTCGGAAAACGAGCGTGCTTCAGCCGGCCCCTTGTTCAGCTTCCAGTTTCCTGCAACGATATATTTAGGCTTCACTCGTCAGCTCTTGCTTAAACAGTCTTCAAGTGCCTTGAGTGCCGGCAAGTCCTTGCCCTCGAGCAGTTCAAGGAATGCACCTCCGCCGGTGGATATATAGGATATATTGGCACTCTCGCCCGCCTCATGTACGGCCACGTCGGTGTCTCCTCCACCCACGATGGTAAGGGCGTACGAATTGGAGACATGGGAAACCATGGATAGCGTACCCCTTGAGAAGCTTGCCATTTCATAAACACCCATAGGGCCGTTCCAGATAATGGTTTTTGCACCCTGAATAGCCAGGGAGAACAGGAGGTTTGTCGAAGGACCTATATCCATAGCCATCCACTCATGCGGGATCTCCTGGATCGTCACTATTTTTGAGTCTGCCTTTGCGTCATACTTGTCCGCAACAACGCAATCAACGGGCAGGTATACCTTGACACCCTTTTCTCTCGCTCTCTGGAGCGTGTCGAGCGCAGTCCTGAGCATGTCGTTTTCTACAATGGATTTACCGACCTCGTACCCCAGTGCCTTCAGGAACGTGAAAGCCATGCCGCCGCCGATGATGAGCTTGTCGACCTTATCAAGAAGATTCGACATTGCGCCGAGTTTACTGGAAACCTTTGCACCCCCGATAATCGCAACAAAGGGCCTGAGGGGGTTGTCCGTGGCCTTTGTGAAATAATTCAATTCTTTTTTCATGAGGAAACCCGCAGCACACTGCGGGACATGCTTTGTTATGGCAGACACGCTGGCATGGTTGCGATGTGCCACTGCAAATGCATCGTTGATGTAAACATCGATGTCCTGTGCCAGGAGTTTTGCGAATGCATCGTCGTTCTTTTCTTCCCCGGGATTAAACCTGAGGTTTTCGAGCAGGAGGATCTCTTCCTTGCCGAGATGCTTTTTATACTCGTCCACGGACTGCCCCGTGCATTCATTTGCAAACAGGACTTCCTTATCGAGGAGCCGTGAGAGTCTTTTTGCCACAATCTGGAGGGAAAATTTCGGGTCCTTTACTCCCTTTGGCCTTGACATGTGGGACGCAAGGATAATAGATGCACCTTCATCAAGCGCATAGTTAATCGTCGGCAATACACTCCGTATCCTTATATCATCGGATATTGCGCCGTCCTGCGTCAACGGAACGTTAAAATCGACCCGTATAAACAACCGTTTATTCTTTATATCGAGGCTATCGATATATTTCAGATCCTTGTAATTTACCATGCTTGTACCCCGCTGCCGACTAATTCAATTAAATCAACCATTCTTGTCGAGAACCCCCACTCATTGTCATACCATGAAAAGACCTTTACCAGTGTCCCGTTGATTACCCTTGTTAACAGGGAATCCAGTACCGTTGAAAAGTGTGTTCCCCTGTGATCTATCGAAACAAGCGGCTGATCCGAATACCCGAGGATACCCTTCATATCGCTGTCAGCCATCTTTTTGAACATTGCATTCACTTCTTCCGCGGTAGTCTGTTTTTTAACGACAGCAGAAAGGTCCACGATAGAAACATCAAACGTCGGGACCCGGATGGATATGCCGTCGAGTTTTCCTTTCACCTCAGGGATAACCAGGTGAAGGGCTTTGGCTGCCCCTGTTGTTGTGGGTATCATTGATATTGCAGCGGCGCGTGCCCTCCTCAGGTCCTTATGCGGCAGATCGAGTATTTTCTGGTCGTTTGTGTAGGAGTGCACGGTTGTCATAAAGGCACTTTCAATGCCGAGGTTGTCGTTGAGTACTTTTACTATCGGAGCAAGTCCGTTGGTTGTACATGATGCATTGGAAATAATATTGTGTTTTTTGGGGTCATAGGCCTTATGATTGACACCGAGTACAATGGTTATATCCGGGTCCTTCGCAGGTGCCGATATGATGACCTTCTTTGCACCGCCCTTGAAATGGAGCTGTGCTTTTTCCCTGTCCGTAAATAATCCCGAACTTTCCACAACGACATCTACCCCCAGGTCTTTCCATGGGATTTCCCCCGGATTCCGGAAGGCAGTAATAGTTGATTTCTTCCCGTCCACCACAATGGCATTCTCCTCTGTCTGTACGGGAGCGTTTAATGTGCCGTGGACAGAGTCGTATTTTAACAGGTGTGCGAGCGTTTTTGAATCCGTAATATCGTTTATTGCCGCAATCTCTATGTCCTTCCTCTGGAGCGATATCCTGTGTACAATCCTGCCTATTCTCCCGTATCCGTTTATGCCTACCCTCATAATGCCTCCTTTAACTTTTTGTTACAATCACGGGTTTGTTCGTGTTCCTTATCACATATTCCGCAGTACTGCCCAATACCATCTCAACAATCCTCGAGTGCCCGTGTGCACCCATGATTAACAGATCGAATGAATCGGTATCCAGCATGGATTTCAAGACCTTTTCAGTATTACCGGTTTTCGTTTCCGTGTCAAAGGCAATGCGGTACGGCTCTATATAAGATTTTACGCTGTTCAGTATTGTTCTGGAAACGGTTTCGTCTTTATTAATGGTTACAACGCTTAACGGCAGATTCATATCTTTGCAAAATCCGACTGCAAATTCCATGGCCTTTTTTGCAGCATTACTATCATCATACGCAAGAAGTATATGTTTTAGCTCCTGAAACTGTCCCGGGCTTATAAGAAGGGGTTTCGTCAATCTTCTGGTAAGCCCCTCTGTTGTCGAGCCGAGGATCTTCCTGTCGAATTGCGAGTTTACGCCTTTCTGTCCGATCACAACGAGATCAACGAGTTTTTCCCGCTCGTAAATTTCTTTTGTTACAACACCGGTATCAAGATATGTCTTGCATTCCATACCTGCTTTTTTGCAAACAGCGCTCGCATCCGCCAGTATCTGGTTCCCCCTCTGGCGGAGTATGTCGCTTACCTTGCCCGAGAAATCCATAAAAGGTTCGAATCCCATTGCTCCCGACAGATCGTGCAGGAATGGATTTTCAAGGAATACCACGTCTATAACATGCTGGATGTGCAAAGCAGCATTCAGCTTTTTAGCAAGATAAATGCCATAATTCAGAGCTTTGTCGCTGTTTTCCGAACCATCGACGGCAACAAGTATGTGTTTTATCATTTTTCCCCCATTTCAGTCTTTTTTAAGAAGCCGGTTACGGCGTTTGCTACGTTTTCTTTGTCCCTGTCTAAAGATATAACATGAAATGAATCTTTTAGTAGTATGACCTTTTTTACAGCAGAGCCAATCGTGCTGTCAATTATTTCAGCCGCATTTGCTGCGATCGTGTGGTCGCCCGTTGAATAGATAATCAGTGCCGGGCTTATGACCTTATCAAGCTGGTTCAGCACCACCCTTCGGAGATGCTCAAACTCAGCCAGTGCTTTTAAGGGTATTTTATTGTATGCTCCATAGCTCTTTTTGGCCCCGGGGTCAGCGATATCTGCTCCGTTTACCTTTGTATAATACAGGTGAGGCACGGGTAAAGCCAGGGAATATCCATAGAGCAAGGACATAAATAACCTATTGAATCTGCCGTAAAGCCTTATTGCGGGTGACAGCAGTGCAATGCCCTTGATCCTCTCAGGATATCTGGCCGCATAATGAAGTGCAAGAAGGGAGCCCATGGACTGTCCAACGATAAAAATATCCTGTGAGCAGGCGTGGATCTGCGACTCTCCTGCATCGATCCAGTCCTGCATGTTGATTGAGAGCAGGTCTTCAGGCCTTGTCCCGTGTCCAGGCAGGGCGACATTGAAAACCCTGTACCCGTTGCCGGCTATTTTATCGGCTACTGGCTGCATATCCGCTGTACTGCCGGAAAGTCCGTGTATCAATATTACATCCATCTCCATCCCCTTATTGTTAAAGAATGAGTCCAAAAGTTTTATGTTTCATACATGAACGCGGGGCTGATGTAAATCCCGTTTGAATCGAATTCATTTTTTGAGCTTCAGGAATTTTCTCAAATAATATATCGAGGGCACTAAACCCAGCAATCCCCCGATAAAGATGGATGTCTTTATCCCTATAACATCCGCAATACCGCCGATGAACAGGTTGCCGACAGGGGTAACGCCCATGAATACGAGAGAGTATACGCTCATTGCCCTGCCTTTTAATTCATCAGGTGTATTCAGTTGTATGGTCGTATTAGAAAGTGCAGTAAAAATGATTGCCCCGAATCCTATGAGAAACAGGACTATCATTGCAGGGTACAGGCCTGTAACAAACGCTATTACCATCTGGAATGCGGATAAAATAACCCCGCCCATGACAAGAAAAACCGGATTAGGACTGTGGCTGCTCCCCAGTGCCACGAGTATGGCGCCTACGATAGAGCCTACGCCGAGGGAGGACATGAGAAGACCGAAGATTTCAGGGTTATTATGAAAAACATACTTTGAGTATACCGGAACGACCACATTGAAGTTGATTGCAAAAAGCGATACGATCAACATCAGCATAAGAACATTAAAAACTGCCGAGTTATTCTTTATATAAACAAGACCTTCTTTCACGTCCTCGAGGACATTTTTTTTGCCCGATCTGCCGGGCAAGCCGTCTATATCTATCATCAACAGCCCTATGATGACCGGAATAAAACTTATTCCGTTGAGTAAAAATGTCGTTGCAATACCTACCTTTGCTATGAGCAGCCCCGCTATGGCCGGTCCTATGAGCCTTGCCACGTTAAAGGTCGTTGAGTTGAGTGCAATAGCGTTCATGAGTGAATCCCTGCCTACAAGATTGATCATAAACGCCTGCCTTGCCGGCACATCAAGGCTCGTTGCCAGACCAAGGAACGCGGCTAATATAAAAATATGCCAGTAAGTTACAATACCTTTGGCTGTCAAGACCCAGAGGATAAGCGCAAGAAGTGCCATGACTGTTTGCGTCAGTATAATAAGGTACCGCTTGGGGAACCGGTCGACGATACTGCCTGCAAATACGGATAAGACAAGGATAGGCATGTATTGTGCTGCCCCTATTAAACCAAGAAGAAAGGGGGAATCGGTGATTTTTAATATAAGCCAGGCCTGTCCTATGCTCTGCATCCATGTTCCTATAAGGGATATGGCCTGTCCAATCCAGAACAATCTAAAGTTTCTATATCGCAGGGAAGCAAATATTTTTCTGACTATGTTTGGCATACGTTTACGTCATAAGGCTAAGCCAAGTAAGCCCAGGAATGCAATAGTTGCAGAGGCGGGGTTTACCCCGTTACACCCTATAAAAAAGATAAGTTTCTTCAGACAAGTATTTAACAGAGTCTTCGCATGTTGTCGTAGAAGCCGCCGATGTATTGGGTATGGAGGGGTTTACCCCGTTACACCCTACAAAAAGATAAGTTTCTTCAGACAAGTATTTAACAGAGTCTTCGCATATTAGCGTGGAATCCCCCCGTGTATTGGGTGTAACGGGGTTTACTTTTCAGGGTTCGATGATAGTATATTGATAATTATGGGAGACAATAGATCCAATGTTGTAAGGCTTGTGGGCAGGGCTATCGGTGATTTCGACCTTATAAAAGACGGAGACAGTATTCTTGTTGCCGTGTCCGGAGGCAAGGACAGCTATACCTTGCTGGACGCACTTGAAACGTTGCGGCGCAAAGCGCCCGTGAAATACGGAATTATGGCGGTCCATATAGACACCGGTGCCCCGGGCATGAAAAGTGATCTCGTTGAGTCATACTTAAAGCAGCACGGATACGCATATAGGATTGAGCACACCCGGATTCTGCAGGTTGCACTCAAGAATAACAAGGGCAAAAAGCTGTTGTGTTCGATATGTTCGAGGCTGAGGAGAGGCCTGCTGTACAGCCTTGCATCAAAGCTCGGATGCAACAAGATCGCACTCGGACACAACATGGACGATCTCATAGAAACATTATTAATGAATATTTTTTTTAACGGACAGATAAAGTCGATGCCCGCGGTCAGCGTTTCGGATAAGTATAGAGTAACCGTCATAAGGCCGCTGATATATGTCAAAGCACAGTCTGCGCTTGATTATGCCTCAAGCCTTGAAGCACCTTTGATCGATCCGGAGTGTCCTGTTTCAATGAGGCCTCAGTTGACAAACCGGCAGAAAGTAAGGAAGATTATAGCGGAGCTTGAAAAGGGACATCCCTTTATAAAAGATTCAATATTTGCGTCGTTAACGCACATAAATGCGGACTACATGCTGGATAAGCTTTTAAGAGAAGACAAATTGAACGATTAATAAAAAGATAGGGGCATTCAATGAAGATCAAAAAAGCAGTAATACCTGCAGCAGGATACGGAACACGATTTTTGCCGGTCACCAAGGCGGTGCCGAAAGAACTTTTGCCGATAGTGGACAAACCCATGATCCAGTATATCGTCGAGGAGGCAAAGGCATCCGGCATAGAGCTTGTGATCCTCATTGTAAACCACGGTAAAGAGGCAATAGAGGACCACTTCGACATTAACTACGAACTGGAAGATACCCTGAGAAAAAAGGGCAGCAACGGTCTGCTTGGGCTTATCGAGGGTCTGTCGGATATGATAAAGATTGTATCTATACGGCAAAAAAGGCCGCTCGGACTCGGTCACGCTGTTTTACAGGCAAAGCACCTTATCGGCGACGAACCGTTCGCTGTCATCCTGGGGGACGACATCATAGATTCTCAGAGGCCGTGCCTTTTACAGATGGTGGATGTTTATGAAAAATACAAAAAGCCCGTTATAGCAGTGCAGAAGGTTCCAAGGGAAGACACATCAAGGTACGGCATAATAAAGGGTACACAAACGGCTAACGGGGTTTATCTTCTGGATGATGTCGTTGAAAAGCCTGCACCCGAAAATGCGCCGTCAAACCTCGCGATTATAGGAAGGTATATCCTGACACCGGAGATCTTCGATATTCTGGAAAATATCCCTTCAGGCGCCGGCGGGGAACTCCAGCTTACAGACGGGTTGAAAGTACTGTTGAAACAAAAAGGCATGATAGGATACCAGTTTGAAGGAGACAGGTATGACGGCGGGGACAAACTTGGATTTTTACTCGCCAATATCGCTTATGCAATGAAGAGAACGGAGATAAAGGATAAGTTACTGGAGTACATGAAAGGGTATACCAGATGAAAAGGATAGCATTGGTCTTACTGGCTTTTGTGTTGTTTACAGGCTTTATGGTACCTGCTTCTAAAATGGCATCACTGATGCAGGCGCCGGAAGATTTAGAGGTACTGGTGCTGAACGGCAATGCGTTCTTTAATCTTGGAAAGGAATACATCAATACACCGGTACCATGCAGGGTCATCATAAAATCAAACGGTTATGTCAGGCAGGATTACCAGTTTCCCAAGGCACGTGTCAGTATTATCAACGAAGGACTTCGTCAGACAACACTGGTAAACAAGGTAAGGATATCCGCACCCCTGCAGATATTTGCACAGAACAATATGTTTACGGTTTTAGTGGGTCTGTATTTATCGGATAATCCGCAGAGAATATTCAATGAAATCAGGTTAAATCAAACAAAGGTCGCTTATGGACTCGCAAACGATCGGGCTGCATATATTGTCGGCAATGATAACGATCAATTATTTATAGACAATGAAGATACGGTCCCCATAATGTACAGGTTAGCATACAACAACAATTATATCCTGGCTGTTGTGAAGAACTATTTAACAGGGGCACAGATTGCAAACAATACCGCAAAAATCAAAAAGGGCAATGATGCGAATGGTACAACCCTCCGTATTGAAGCTGACAGCTCCACACAGGCAACCATGACGCTGCCCGGGACGGTTGAACTCTACAATGGTAATTCGATTGTTCAGACATGGGAGTTTAAGGATGCAGTACTGTTCCATGGGGATACGGATATGCGCGGCCTGTTATTAACGCCCTATGAGATAAAAAAGCTGCCCGTTTCACAACAGGCGTTGTCACCGTTCATGCTGTTCTGACCGCCCACATCGTCTCAAACTCTTCCCTCTCTCGTGAGACGAACTTTCCTATTGCCTTTTTTGGTTACAGCAGCTTGCGTTTTAGAATCGCGAGGCCGTCCTTCAATTCCTCTGTTTTCAGGATGTACGAAACAACGGCATAACAAACAAT
Source organism: bacterium (assembly GCA_027364825.1). Classification (GTDB taxonomy): domain Bacteria; phylum JAMCPX01; class JAMCPX01; order JAMCPX01; family JAMCPX01; genus JAJYLM01. Next base: position 13,949 of record DAHXOM010000288.1, read on the forward strand.
ACCGAGCAGGATGGCGAGAAAAAGCAGGAACGACAGGCTGAATCCCGAATAGTGGTGCTGCAGGAGCATAATATTTTTAAAAGCCAGTACCAGCACCATACCCATGATACCCGATGCTATAAAAGCCTTTAAAAATGATACCGCTATTGTTTTCAGTCCTATCCTGCCGATCTTTTTCCTCAGGGCATACAGCAGGTAAAAGGTATTGAAATAAGCGGATATGCTGGTTGCCAGAGCGAGTCCCCTGTACTCCATCTTGTTCATGAGCCACACACTCAGCAGGAGGTTTATCATAACCGTAAAGACGGCTATTACCACGGGTGTCTTTGCATCCTTGAGCGCATAGAATGCCTGCGTAATTACCCTTGAAAATGCAACAGACCACAGACCGATAGCATAAAACATTAATGCGGAGGAAACCGCTATGGTGTCCGACAGACCAAAGGAACCCCTGTGAAAAAGTACGGAAATGATCGGCCGCGCAAGGACGATAAGACCGACCGTTGCAGGTACGGTAACGAAGTTCAGAAGCTTCAGCGAGAAAACAAGAGAATCCTTTAATTTTGAAACACCGTCTGTTACCGTATCCCTGGACATGGCGGGCAGGACGGCAATGGCTATAGATACGGCAAAGATGCCCTGGGGAAATTCAAATAATCTCGATGCGTAGTACAGGTAAGATATGCTGCCTGTTTTTAAAAATGAAGCGAGCACGTTACTCACGAAAACATTGAGCTGGTAAACTGCCGCACCGAACATCATGGGCACGAACAGGAAGAGGGACTCCCTTAATGCCGGATGCCGGTAATCAAAGTTTAAAGAGAACATGAATCCCTTTTTGCGCATGAGGATAAGCTGGGGAACAAGCTCCAGGATGGCACCTACCAGCACCCCTATTGCCACGATCACTATCGCATGGCGCCCGTGATTGGCTATCAGGATAAACGTTATGATGGAAATATTGAGTATGATGGGAGATAGTGCAGGGACAAAGAAATGCTTGAGTGAGTTCAATAAACCCATACACAGGGCAACAATGCTCACGAACAGGATAAACGGGAACATGATCCTGTTCAGTGTTACCGTTAAATTAAATTTTGCAGGGTGTAGCTCGAAACCGGGCGCAAAAAGATAAATAAGCTCTTTTGAGAATACAACGCCCAGCACGGACAGGACAAGCAGGGCTATCAGGAGATAGGTAAATGTTATATCGGAAACCTTTTTAGCTTCTGCATTCCCGAATCTGGCCTGATACGACGTAAAAACGGGAATAAAGGCACTGCTCATTGCACCTTCGGCAACGAGCCTGCGTAAAAGGTTCGGTATCCTGAATGCAACGAAGAACGCATCGGCTGATGTAATCGCACCGAAGAAGTATGCAAAACTGATATCCCGTATCAGCCCGAGTACCCTGCTGGCGAGGGTCATAATACTTACCACCCCTGCACTTCTTGCTATGTCCGATTTAGTGCTCATTCTATAATTCCATTCAGCGGCTCGGAAAGTGCTGCAAGCGAACAGAGATTCAGTAATTCCCTGTCCATGATTAAACCGGTAAGATAATAATGGATCTGCTGTGATTTAATCTTGGTTTTCAGGTAAGAAATCAAGTTTTTGTCGTGCAGGGCAATGCTGTCTATATGAAGCGTTTCCTGTAAGGCGATCCTCAGGGGGTCGTTTTTATCCAGTGTTTTATTTATTTTGTTTATCTTTGTTCTTAAAGCATCATCGTAAAAGGCAGTGTGGACCTTGTTTACGATAAATCCGGCGAAGTTTATATCATAGTCCTTCATGATGCTGTAGAAGTATATCGCCTCTTCTATGGCGTCCTGTGTCGGTGCGGTGACCATATAGAACTGTACCTTTTCCGAGGAGAGCAGTGCATGTACTTCCTTTGCCCTGGATTTAAAACCGGAGTACAGCTCATCAAACTCACTGAAAAAATTTGTAAGTTCTTCCACAATTTCGAGTCCGACATAGCTCTTTAATAATTTTACAATCTTCTGGGGAGCCCTGTTCAATATGTTCAATCCGAACATACTCACGCTTGTTGAAGGCCGGATAAGCCATTTCAGGACCCCGGAGCTGATCAACTGTGTAAGCCTGTTGGGTGCCGTTAGAAAATTTATGGCATGCCGTGCCGGAGGGGTATCAACGACGATCAAATCATAATCGTACTCTTTTTTTATCTCGTACAATTTTTCCATTGCCATGTAGTCTTCTGAACCGGCGAGCTCACCGGACACGTATTGATAATAGCTGTTGTTCAATATGGTGTCCGCTTTATGCGGTGAGGATGAGTACCTCTTTATGAGGTTGTTGAAGGTAGTCCTCGTCTCAAGGACCATCGCATCAAGACTGCCGTTCATCCGTTGTTCACAGTTATCAAGGGCTTTCAGGGGCACCGGGGTAGGGGTGTTTTTAAGTTCCTTTATACCCATTGACTGGGCGAGCCGCTTTGCAGGGTCTATCGTCATAACAAGTGTCTTTTTCCCCTTGAGTGCTGCCGTCATACCTATGGCCGATGATATTGTTGTCTTGCCGACCCCGCCTGTTCCTACGCATACGATGACCTCGGGTTGATACTTCACGGCGCCTCATTGGTGATAGATTTTAAATGTGCGGATAATGACTCTGCTATGGACAGTTCGTCCTCGTCGACCTCGATTAAGGGCAGCATCAATACGGGTAGATTCTTTACACGATCGTTAAGCTCTTTTACGGCCTTCTTTTCCATCTTTACGTAGGTTAAGAATTTCTCTATCACTTCTATGATACCGGTGCTTATGGTTTGATTGTCCAGAATTTTGTTCAGCCTTTGATCGTAGTACCGGGTATCGGTAATACCGATCTTACTTGAAACAGCTATATTTATGATGATTGTTTTGAGTGCCGGGTGAGTCATTGCTGAAAGTTCTTCCTTTGCTTCCAGTGCTTCTGTAATTGCCATTTCATCCGGGGTGCTTACGATTATAACGGAACATTTGTCCGACAGTATCAGTCTGTTTACCTTTTCCGCTTCTTTTTTGACCGGTCCTATCCTGAACATGTTCATAACGCTTTGCGGCGTTTTTACGAATGAAACAAACTTCCCGAGCTGGGGAGCGTCAACGATGATCGGATCGTACAGGTGGTTACCTTCGTCGTCCCGTTTTTTCTCTAAATCGTAAAGCTTGCCGACTGCGACGAGTTCCTTGAGTCCCGGGGCTGTACTGGAAAAATGACGGTAAAATTTTGTGTTCAAAACAAATTTTGAAATTACATCCAAAATCAACTGCCTTTTAATATATTCTGCAAGTGCGTCGGATGGGGATATGTTGATATAGGTAAGATTCTTCTGGATCTCGGTCTCTTTGTATGTTTCGGCCTTTAAGTTGAATATGTGCTCAAGTCTTTTATCCGGGAAGAATTCCACGAGCAAAGGTCTGTGGCCGGCTCTGCCGAAAGCTATACCGAGTGATGCCGATAGTATGCTTTTACCTACACCGCCTTTCCCCGTAACGAAAATGATCCTATTGCTGGATAATTTTTCTAACATAAGCTCATATAGTTAAACGATCAATTACATGGATCGTGCAATAAAATCAAACGATTGTACCGATTGGCACAAACCGAGGAGGAAAATCTTCCTTTTACGAAGGTTTGAGCTTCGCCAGGTGAAACTGACTGCGGAGAACAAACCAACTTCCCTATTGCATTTTTGGGTTAAAAAAGATGAGCCGTTTTGTAGATTACGAAGCTTATCAAAAACGCAACAAACAACGGATAAATAATGCCTATGGCGAGGAGCTTATTGTCGTTCAATTCCTTTTTCATGGTAACCACGGTCGCAAGACACGGTATGTACAGTGTCTGAAAAATGATAAACACATATGCAACAAGAGGACTGATCGACTGTTTGAGTGCGATCCCGAGGGTCTTTTCATTCGTTGCATTGTAGAGCACACTGAGTGTCGCAATGGATGTTTCTTTTGCGGTAAAGCCCGTTATCAGCGCAACAAGGATTCTCCAGTCAAAACCCAGGACCCTGCCTGCAGGTGCTATAAATTTTCCTATCATACCGAGTACGCTCTGGTCTATGGTCCCGCCGGGATAGTGGGACAAAAACCATATAATAATGGTGAAGGAGATAATATAGGTGCCGGCCCTCTTAAAGAAGCTCACCGTTTTATTCCATGCGTACATACCGACAGTTCTTGCATTCGGCTTCCGGTAGAGAGGGAGCTCTATAATAAGCGGGGATCTCTCTCCTTTGAGCACGGTCTTCCTCAGGAGCAGGCCTGTTACAACGACAACGGCAAAGCTTATACCTATGACGGATATCATGACCAGCGCAGCGTGGTCCGGGAAAAACACGCTGACAAAAAGGCTGGTGACGACAAACCTTGCCGAGCAGGGGATAAAGGGGTTTATCAGTACGGATAATTTTCTGTCGGTCTCGTTGTCCATTACCCTTGAACACATGACCCCCGGCACATTGCATCCGTAACCCACCAGCAGGCAGATAAAACTTTTTCCATGAAGCCCCAGGACATGCATTACCCTGTCCATGATAAAGGTCGATCGCGCGAGTAAACCTGTATCTTCAAGGATACCGAGAAAAATGAAAAAGATGAAGATAAGGGGGAAAAAGGATACAACCGTACCGACACCGCCCATTACACCGTTTATGAGCAATCCTTTCAGCCATGCAGGCGAGTTCCCGAGTAATCTTGCGGAAATACCGTCGAGCATACTAAACGACTGACTCAGCAGCGACATTAAGGGAGTACTTAAACCGAAGGTTGCCCAGAATATAAATCCAAGGATAAGGACAATAAAGGTAAGCCCGAGGAATTGATTCGTAAGAAGGTGATCCAGTTTATCCGTAAAGGTTATAATGTTTAACTTGAAAGGTGTTACCGCACCCGATGTGATCGAGTGTATCCAGTCATAACGGGCGTCCGCCACCTCCACGATCAATTTCTCTGCACGGTTTTGAACATCCTGTATAAACTGATAGTCCTCTGTGCTGATGATAGACTTGAGTATTTCCACAACATGTTCGTCACCCTCGAGTATTTTAATGGAAACCCACCTCGTATTGCTGAACGGGACTGCATAGGTGTTTAATTTGCCGCTGATGACGCGTATAAGGTCCTCGATAGTTTTTGAGTAATGAAGCGGTGCGGGTTTAAATGTCCTTTTGTTCTCCGAAAGCTCGCTTATAGCAGAAAGCAGTTCTTTGATGCCCCTGTTTTTTACGGCAATAATGGGTATAATCGGTATGCCTGTCAACGCCTCAAGCCTTTCGACATCGATCTCGACACCTTTTGATGTGGCTAGATCGAGCATGTTAAGAGCTATGATAACCCTTGCCCCTGTTTCGAGGATCTGTGTAAGCAGATATAAATTCCTGTCAAGATTGGATGCGTCTATTATGGAAACCACAACGTCCGGCTTTTGTTCAACAATGTAGGTTGCTGCGATGGTTTCTTCTATAGAACCCGAGGACAGGCTGTAGGTGCCCGGGAGGTCCACTATCTTATAGGTTTTACCGTTATATTCGGTGTAGCCTTCTTTTTTCTCTACTGTTTTGCCGGGCCAGTTTCCGACGTGCTGGTTCAGCCCGGTCAGAATGTTAAATATCGTACTTTTACCCACATTGGGGTTGCCTGCGAGCGCTACGGTAATACTTCCCTTATTACCGGGTACAGACCCGCCCCCTCCTGAATCATGACAGGGCTCCATAACCATGCTCTTGAAGTGTTTGTTTTTCACGAACGATTTCTCCTTATTGAAAGTAATTATCATTAATAAAAAAACAAGTCAACAAAAAAAATTCAACGGATCGCCCCTTATCATGCTCCAGAGCGAAAGAATGCATATATTAATCAATATGAATCGAAGTATAAAAAAAATTAACTACACCCTTGAACCGCATACGGCTGATATCTGTATTAAGCTGGGAGGGACGACCCTGAAAAAGTTGTTTGATAATGCTGCAAAAGCAGTTACCGATCAAATGGTAAGTGCCGGTAAAAAGGGACAAAAGATAATGAACGACATAGCTATTATAGCACCGGATAAAGACCTTCTTTTTATTTACTGGCTGCAGGAAGTACTTTATCAATTTTACGTACATGGGTTGATGTATGCCGGCAGTAAGATCAAGAGCTTGAGTAATACAACGATTAAGGCGGAGGTTGCCTTTATCAGGTTTGACCCGAAAGAGCATGATGCCAAAAGAGAAATTAAAGCGGTCACGTATCACGATGTGCACATAGAAAAAAAGGGCGGTATCTATAGCGTCCGGTTTGTTGTTGATATATGAGTCCTTACCAATCTCGTTGTTTCGAAGAGGGTTTGTTCTTGGATGAGAGATCTTAAAATCGGAGGCAGGGATAAATATGGCGGAAATCAGGCTGAAACAAATTGGTGCATACAAATGGCAGATGCAGCAGGAGGCGGACATGAATGTTCCCGGCATTGTGTATGCCGATGAAAGGATGATCTCTTCCCTGATGCACGACGAGTCCCTCAAACAGGTCCGTAATGTCGCAATGCTGCCGGGCATTATCAATGCATCCATTGCAATGCCCGATATACACGCGGGTTACGGTTTCCCCATCGGCGGAGTCGCTGCCTTTGACAGTTCGGACGGCATCATTTCTCCGGGCGGTGTCGGTTATGATATCAACTGCGGTGTAAGGCTGTTGCGAACGGATATACCGAAAGATTCAATACTCAAAACTCAAGATTCAAAAACGGATATTCAAGATTCCATTCTGGGGAGGCTTGTGGACCGCTTGTTTGATAATATTCCATCAGGGGTGGGTTCTCGCAGGGAAGACATACAATTTTCAAAAGCGGATCTTGACAGGATAGCGTTAAACGGGGTTCAAGAAATTATTTCAAAAGGGTTCGGCCTTCCCGAAGATATACAGCGCATCGAGGCGAACGGGACAATATCCGGGGCAAACCCCGAAAATGTCAGCCAGCGGGCAAGGGAACGCGGACATGATCAGCTTGGCACGCTTGGTTCCGGGAACCATTTTGTAGAGGTCGGATTTGTAGAAGAGGTTTACGATCAAAAGGTGGCAGATATCTTTGGTCTGATCAAAAATAATATAACAGTGCTTATCCACACAGGCTCACGAGGTTTTGGCTATCAGATATGCGACGATAACTTAAGGACACTGCAAAGCTCTGCGTATAAACAACATATTGTATTACCGGACCGGCAGCTTGTCTGGGCATATTTTAATTCAAAGGAAGGCCGGCAGTACTTCGGTGCAATGAATGCAGCGGCAAATTTTGCGTTTGCAAACAGGCAGTTAATAACCCATTGGGTGAGAGAATCTTTTGAACAGGTAACCGGCGAAACGGCGGATAAGCTCGGTATGCGAATTGTTTATGATGTTGCGCACAATATCGCCAAGGAAGAAACGTATACAATAAACGGGAAACAAAAAAAGCTTATGGTCCATAGGAAGGGCGCAACCCGCGCCTTCCCGGCAGGACACCCGGAAATACCGGAGGCTTACAGGTCTACGGGCCAGCCGGTGCTGATACCCGGGGACATGGGAAGATATTCTTATGTCCTTGTGGGAACGGAACAAACCCTGAGCGAAACATTCGGTACCGTATGTCATGGGGCAGGAAGGCTTATGAGCAGGGGACAGGCCGTACGCTCGTCAAAAGGCAGGCAGGTAATAAAGGAACTCAAGGAAAAGGGTATTATCGTTAAGGGTGCAACCAGGGCCACGATCAATGAGGAGATATCTGAGGCTTATAAGGATGTGGCGAATGTGGTCGATATCGTGGAAGGTGCAGGGCTCGCAAGGAAGGTTGCAAAACTACGTCCCCTGGGCGTGATAAAAGGTTAAGGGAAATAAAAAAGGAGCGGTTTGAAGCCGCTCCTTCAAGTGAACATTGTTTCGATTGTGTTATTTGCCTGCTGCTACCGCGTCTTTGAGCATCTGAACGGTCACAGACTTCGGCCTTTCAAGCGGTGCACCTACTGCCCTGTCCCATACGATCTGGGCTGTGATACCCATTGCCCTGGAAACACCGAAAAGCACGGTATAGAAGTCTTCTTCTGTTACTCCGTAATGCTGCTGTAAAGCACCCGAGTGCGCATCTACGTTTGGCCATGGGTTCTTTGCCTTACCGGCTTTTAATAATACGTTCGGAACGACTTCAAACACATTGCTCACGGTCTTAAAGATAGGATCTTCAGGCAGGTATTTCAGTGCAAACTCGCGCTGAGCCGTGTATCTCGGATCTGTTTTTCTCAATACCGCATGACCGTATCCCGGGATAACCTTGCCGCTGCTGAGTGTGTCGTTTGCAAATTTCTCTATCTGCTCTTTTGTAGGCACTCCATTGTAAACCTTCATAAGATCTACTATCCATTTCAGACATTCCTGATTTGCAAGACCGTGCAGCGGACCTGCGAGTCCGTCCATTGCCCCCGATATCGAGTAATAAGCATCCGAAAGAGCTGTTGCAATCAAGTGACCTGTATGTGCACTGACATTGCCGCTCTCATGATCGCTGTGCAGTATCAGATATAACCTCATGAGGTTTTTGTACTCCGGGTTATCAACCCCCATCATGTGGGCAAAGTTCGCACCCCAGTCAAGGGAAGGATCCGCTTTTATAAAGGTATCATCCTTGTACGTATGTCTATAGATGTAAGCAGCTATTGCAGGCAGCTTTGCCAGCAGATTCATCGAGTCCTCGAGCATGGGTTCCCAGTACTCTGTTTTTTTCATACCCTTACTGTATCTTTTTGCAAAGAGGGATTCTCTTTGCAGGACGAGTATCGCGGTTGAAAACTGGGTCATCGGGTGCGTATCGACGGGCATTGCCCTGATAACGTCAAAAACATACTGCGGCACGGTTGCCCTTGCTTTAAATTCATTCTCTATGTCCTGGACATCTTCCTTTGTCGGTAATTCGCCGGTCAACAGCAGATACCACAAACCTGTAGGATAGGCTTCGCTGTTGGGATCCGGCTTCGGGAGTTTTTCACGTACTTCGGGTATAGTATAATTGCGGAAACGGATACCTTCCTGCGGGTCAAGATAGGATGTTTCACAGACCATCGATTTAATATCCCTCATGCCGCCGGTGACCTGATCTATAATTACCTCATCAAACTTTACCTTTCCATGCTCTTTTGTCAGCTTGGTAACGTCTTCCCGCCATGATGGAATCAACTTCGATAGTTTATCCTTGAGTTTGCTCATATGTTTTCTCCTTTCAGTTTTTTATTGTATACAATATACATCCGTTTATTCCTCTGTCAACTAATACCATCCTGAAGGTACATAA
>DAHXOM010000293.1 GCA_027364825.1 bacterium
ATATTTCAGAGATTATTCGGCGTTATAAAATCTACAAACCCTAAATTCGATCACAATGAATTACTGGATAATTTTGTGTCTGAACTCTCGGACAGGCTGAAAAAATTGTACGAGAATGTCGGTATGGATACGGAAGGAGAACTTGACGAAACAAAATTGCTTATGAATATTGATGCAATGAAACTGACAGAATCGGATTCTTTTAACCGGGTTGTCGGCTTATCCGGGTTACTGGTATCGCAGATGCTCCTTGAAGGGATGAATGAATTTCTGAATTATGAGGTCTTTATTGCAAGGAACCTGCTCCCTCCGGATGTCTTTGAAACCCTGAACAGGGAAATAAAGGTAATACAAAATGAGGGATAATCCGGAATACTCAAAACGCATCATCATTGCCCTGGACGACGTATCAAAAGATAAAATAAACAGGGTCATCGATGCTACGGCACCGTTTATAGAAATCTATAAAATCGGCAGCATAGCTTTTACCGTATTCGGTCCGAGAATCATCGATGAGATAAAAAACAGGGATAAAGAAGTATTCCTCGATTTGAAATATTTTGATATTCCCAATACGGTTTCCAGGGCTGTTCAACAGGCGGTATCATACGGCGTAAAGATGCTTACCCTGCATACACTCGGGGGATATGAAATGTTAAAAGCAGCGGTTGCGGCAAACGAGGGCAGGGCTGCATTACTCGGTGTAACACTGCTCACCAGCTTTGACGCGGTCCAGCTCAAAAGGATAGGTATTGATAGCGATATTCAAGGGATGGTAAAAAGACTTGCCCTGCTTGCAATGGATGCCGGGATAGACGGGCTTGTCGCCTCGGGACATGAGCTTGAACAATTAAGGAACATTCTGGGGGATAAACCCGTTATCGTAGTTCCGGGCATAAGACCTGACGATGGAGCTCCGGCCGGTGATCAGAAAAGGGTCGTTTCACCGAAGAGGGCTTTTGATTCAGGGGCTGACTATATCGTAATCGGCAGACCTGTGACCGAAAGCAATGAGCCTGCGGATACCGTACAAAAAATAATAAAAACGTTAACAAGAGGAGAATAAAGATGATCTACGAATTTCAGTGCAACGCGTGCAATGCCATATTTGAGGTAAGGGCGTCACTTGCGGAAAAAGAGAAAGGGCTGAAACCGCAGTGTGCAGCCTGTAAATCCGGTGATACACACCAGATCGTGGCGGCATTTGCAATGGGCGGATCGGGTAACGATATCTCATCCGGATCGCTCGGACACTCCCACAACGGCTCGTCCTGTTCCTCCTGCTCATCTGGTTCCTGCGGCTCGTGCGGGCATTAATCATATTGTATAATGTATACAGAAAAAACAGTGTTTGTGAAAAATCTTGACAAGATCTCACCTATTCTGTAACACGAATCAAACGGAAGATAATAAAAGAGAAAAATTAATATGCATATAATCTATTCACAGGTCTTAATACAGGCGGTTGTATTCTGGATAATCTGGTTTTTGCTCAACCAGGTATTTTTTAAGCCTTTTTCAAGGGTTTATGAAAAGAGAGGTTTGAAAACCGTAAAGGCAATTGAAGAGGCAAGGCTGTTAAACAAAGAATCGGAAGATCTCGAGGCAGAACTCAGAAAGAAGATAAATGAAGCTATTGAGTCTGCAAACAACCTCAGGCTGTCGGTAACTGAAGAAGCAAAGAAAAGCCGTGAAACTATGTTGCAAAAGGCAAACACGGCCATGCAGGATCAGGTAAAGGCCATGATAGGACAACTTGAGAAAGAAAAGACCGAAATACTGAATAGATTAAGCTCGGACATTCAACAGTTTGTACCGTTGATTTCAAGAAAGATGATGTTAAAATGAGAAATATTTTATTTGTTTTATTGTATGTTCTTTTCATGCCTTCTCTGGCGCAGGCAGAGGAGGGCAGCTTTTTTACCATGAACCTTGTATGGTCAATCGTGAACTTCGTTATTTTGGTAGCGGGTTTCGTATATCTCTATAAGAAGTTTCACGGCGAGAAATTCTTTAAAACAAGAAAAGACAATATAGAAAAATTGATCCGTGAGGCAATGGATGTTAAAGAAAAAGCAACGACAAGGCACGACGAGGCTGCAAAACAACTCAAAGAATTCGATATCACCAGAAAAGAAATCATGGATGATATGAATGCAAGGGCTGAAAAAGAAAAACAGGAAATCGCGGGTGAAGGCACAGAGATGCTTGCCCGGATAAAAAAAGAAGGTGAACGCATTGCCGATGCCGAAGTCCAGAAGGCTAAAGAGCTGATCAGCGAGCATCTGCAGACACAATTGTATGAGCTGTCAAAAGAATACATAGAGAAATCAATGGATGTTGGTTCTCAAAAGAACGTTACGGATAACTTTATCAGGAAAATAAAATGAATGTAAGCATACGATACGCAAAGGCACTGTTCCAGATAGCACAGCAGCAAAATAAGATTGATCCGTTTATGAATGAACTTGACACGGTCAGACAACTTTTTTCACAGGATAAAGAATTAAAGAATTTTTTTAATGATCAACTGGCTGATAAAACAAAAAAAATAAAGATTATAGCTATTGTGTCGGATAAACTGAAT
>DAHXOM010000294.1 GCA_027364825.1 bacterium
TTATTTCACCGTCAAACATCAAAATAATACCTATCAGTACGATGACCTGTTCAGGGAATTTCTGATTTCGAAGACGCGGAAAATATGGAATCATGAACAGCTCGAAGGGATCCAACAGGCTGCGGCAAAGGTGCTGGAAGATTCAGGATATGTTGAGGATGCAGCCGCACTTTATTTGCAATCTAAGCGATGGAAAGAGGCTGTTCGATTAATCCTTAAAAACGCATTTGATCTTATTTCACAAGGTAGAAACCGGTCGTTGGAGGCATGGCTTAAGGCTTTGCCGGATGATATCGTAGAGGGCAATCCATGGTTACTATACTGGTTCGGCGCATGCAGACTGCCATTTAATCCCGAAGAGAGCTATGCTCTTTTTAAAAAGGCATTCAAGCTGTTCACAAAACACAGGGACAGGAACGGAATATTTATGGCATGGACCGGGGTTTCCGATTCCATCACGTATGGGTTTGGAAAGTTGAGGCTTCATGATCCATGGATCAATATTATGGAAAAGCTTGTAAAAAAATGGAAGGGCTTCCCCTCTACTGCAATAGAAGAGATAGCGGTAATCAAGATGTTTTACGCCCTGAATTTCAGACAGCAATACAATCCCAGGATTAAAAAATGGCTGAAACGAGCTATACTTATTTTACAAAACACGAACAACCCCGATATGAGAGTACAGTTAAGCACTATTATAGCCCTTTACTATTCATCAATAGGGGAAATCAGAAAGGAGGAAACGGTCCTGCCGCCGTTGAAAGACCTGAAGTATTCAAACCAGATTTCTCCCCTGGCATTTCTTGCATTTAAAATCATAGAAGTAGTGTACAACTATTATACCGCAGCTCCCGACCCTGATTTCAATGCGTTTTATGATGGGATACATTTGGCCGAAATCACGGGAATCCACGTCATGGATCATATGCTCATATCGTTTGGTGCTGCATGGATGATGAGCACCGGGAATATTCCGTTGGGAAGACAGTTTTTACAAAAGATTTCTAAAACCATAGAGAAGACAGGCGTTTATGATCGTGCCACCTATTATATGAAATTAACCGAGGAGGCCATGATAAGAGAGGACTTTGTGTCTGCGTACAGCAGCCAATCGATGGGGTTGCAGCCGGCTGTTGAATCTGGTGATGTGAATCTTATGGTCATGAGCTCGGTACAAATAGCTCAGGTCTTGCATGAACTTTCGGACGATACCAAGGCATTGTATTATCTCAACAAAGCGTCCCGGATCGTCAGAAAGCAGAAACATTTCAAATATATGTATCTTGTCGTAAAGGCCTTGTTTGCATTCGATCAAAACAACGAACAATCAGGTTTGAGATTTCTCCGCAGGGCACTGCAGATCGGGCAGGATGGGGGATATGTGAATTTCCCGGGCTGGCGTCCGTCTGTCATGGCGAGGCTCTGCGTTAAGGCGCTTGAGCATGGAATCAACAGAGAGTATGTCAGAAGTCTGATAAAGAAACGAAACCTTATGCCTGACACGCCTCCCCTGGCATGTGAAGACTGGCCGTGGGCATTCAAGTTTTATACCCTCGGCAGTTTTAAGATTTTTAAGGACGGTATGCGTGTCGAGTTATCCGGAAAAGTATATCTTAAACCTATCGAGCTCTTGCAATTCCTGATTGTTAATCATGAAAGAGCAGTCGGGCTTGATCAAATCAGCAGTACTTTATGGCCCGAAGCACAGGGTGATTATGCACACCAGACATTGGATACGACCATACACAGGTTAAGAAAACTTCTCGGCTCCCATGATGCCGTAATTTCAGAGGCAGGCAGGCTAATGCTGAATACTAAAAAATGCTGGGTGGATGTTTGGGCGCTGGAGCATGAATTCAATGAAACAGAGATTATTCTGAACGAAAAAAAAGCTGGAACCGGCACGGCAAAAAAAGAAAAAATAAAGAGCAACGCAGACGCTATTTTTAATCTATATAAGGGTCCCTTTTTTACACAGGACACCCTTGCTCCATGGGCTCTTCATTTTAAAGAAAGGCTGTACGACAGGTTTTCACTTTTTATAGAACAATTGGGCATGTGTTATGAGGGTAGCGGAGAGATGCGCAATGCGGCCTTAACATATCAAAAAGGTTTAGAAGCAGATAACCGTGTGGAGTTTTTTTACCAGCGTCTTATGGAAATATATAAATCCCTGGGCCGCTATTCCGAGGCTGTTGCCACGTATAAGCGCTGTGCAGTTATCCTGTCCCAAACACTTGCTATAGAACCGTCGGATAAAACAAGAGAGTTGTATCAAAGTATCATAACATCACAGAGGCAGGCGTGAGAGCCCTCGGGGTTTACCCCGTTAGAAAATATATGAATTAACGGTATCCGGGTCTGACAGCTTTTCAATGATAATTATGGTGTATGTAATATCGAGAATTTTCTAACGGGGTGGACTGTTCGGGAAAAAAGGAGTATATTAGAAGAAACTATGAAACAGTTATACCGTATGAAAATAATAT
>DAHXOM010000028.1 GCA_027364825.1 bacterium
GTTTTTATGTTTTCAGAAAACTGCATACAGTATGGATAATCCAGGCTGTATGCAGTGTCACGGCAATAAGGATTTTTATCTTCAGTTTCCCGGTGTAAAGCAGGCAGGGATGTACATCAGCGGGGAGACTTTCAGCGTATCGGTCCATAAGGGCATCTCCTGCACACAATGCCATACGGATATTAAAGGATACCCCCACCCTTCCGGGGCCGTCATTCAAAAAACCGGTGTCCCGGTAATGTGTTCCACCTGCCATCACGATGTGTTCGAAAAATACACGCAAAGCATCCACTGGAGCGCTCTGGAAAAGGGCATAAACGCGGCACCCGTATGCACGGATTGTCACGGCATCCACGGCATATTAAAGACAACAAACCCGGTTGCAAAGGTATACCCTGAAAACATCCCCAAGACGTGCTCAAGCTGCCACGATTCCGTAAAGCTTGCACAGCAGTATAACCTGCCCCTTAATAGATTAACAACCTATGAAAATAGTTTTCACGGCATTGCCCTTAAGTTCGGCGACCTGAGAGCGGCAAACTGTGCGAGCTGTCACGGCGTCCATGAGATACTCCCTTCGAACGACCCCCGCTCTTCGATCAACAAGGCGAACTTGCCCGGAACGTGCGGCAAGTGCCATCCCAACGCCACTGCAAACTTTGTGAAGAGCCGTGTACACATTATTGTCAGTAAGCACGGGGAGAAAGGACCCTACATCGTAAGGGTCTTTTACACATGGTTTATCGGCATACTGATTACGATTTTCATAATCTATGTGATTTTTGATCTCTTGAACACACGGAGAAAGAAAAAAGACAGGAGTAAACAGTCATGAATCATTCCGTAGAAAGGCTCTCGAAGAACCAGAGAATACAGCACATTATTCTCTTAATTTCCATGATCATGCTCTCCCTGACAGGTCTTGCCCTGAAATTTCATAACAATGCGTTTTCCGTATGGCTGATAAAACTGGAAGGCGGTATATGGGTACGGGGATTGATCCACAGATTTTTTGCAATAATTCTTATACTCCTCTCCCTTTATCATCTTCTCTGGGTCACGTTTACGGATGAGGGACATAAGGAACTTATGGCAATTACCCCAAGACTGAAAGACTTCTCTGATTTTATTAAAAAAATTGCCTATAACCTCGGGCTCTCGAATAAACAGCCGGAATTCGATAAGTACGATTACCTTCAGAAATTACAGTACTGGGGTGTCGTTGCCGGTACCGTACTTATGGCTATAACGGGTCTTGTACTGTGGTTCGTCAACCAATCGATGGCCATTCTACCGAAATGGGTGATAGACGTTACAACGCTCATACACGGATGGGACGGGGTCTTGATATTCATAGTTTTGTTCTTATTCCATCTCTACAACGTACACCTGAACCCCGAGGTTTTTCCCATGAGTAAAACATGGATAGACGGTAAAATCCCCGTTGCCAGGTTAAAGCATGAACACAAACTAGAGTATGATAAATTGATACCGGATAAGGAAAATGAAAAAAATTAACTCTGTTGCCGTACATTCGGTACCGGACAAAAAGACCAAAATTACCGTTAAGCTTTTCGGTTTCATTTTATTGGCCGCTGCAATCCTATCCCTGCCAACCAGGGCCGTAAGCCAGCCCCCCCTCTATCAAAAGTGTTTATTATGTCACGGGAGGCCCGGCTTTAAAAAGATACTGCCGGACGGCAAGGTGCTCGAATTGTTCGTAAACAAATCGGAACTCGAGAATTCCATTCATTCGAAATTACACTGTACGGACTGTCACGCGGATGTTATGGAAATTCCCCATCTGAAAATACCGGGTAAGGTAAATTGTTACCGTTGTCATTACAAAGACAACCCCAATGGAGCCATGCCTGCAAATGAGTTTTTCCAATCGGTCCACGGACAGATGGTCACTGCAGGAGATCCAAAGGCCCCGCGCTGCCAGAACTGCCATGGCAGTCATAATATACAAAAGGTCAACTCTCCCTTATCAACGGTCAACCATCAGAATGTCGCATACACCTGCGGTAAATGCCATAAACCACAGTATGACAATTATATTCAAAGTATACACGGCACGGCATTACTCGACCGGCATATAAAATCCGCGCCCACCTGCACCACCTGTCACGGCAAGCACCTTATTCTGAAGCCGGACAATCCGGAATCAAGCATATACCCGCTGAATGTGATCAATGTATGCTCGAAATGCCATGAGAATAAAGAACTCATACGAAAGTATAACATCCCGGGCGGCAGGATTAGCACCTATAAAGAAAGTTATCACGGTATTGCCGATGAATTCGGTTCTGTGAGGGTTGCAAATTGCTCAAGCTGCCACAGGGCGCACCTGATACTGCCGGAGAGTAATCCACGGTCTTCCATCAATAAGGCGAACCTTGCCAAAACGTGCGGCAAATGCCACCAAAACGCCAATATAAACTTCACCAAGGGCAAGATACATGTAAACTATAAAAGCAAATCAACCGGCATTTTGTATTATATAGGTATGTTTTTTGAGATACTCACCGTATCCACTTTGACCCTGTTATTTATACACATACTGCTCGATCTGTTCCGCAGGTATAAATCAGGAGAAATCGGCGGTAAGAATAAACGTGGAGAATAGAAATGGAAGATAAACATAAAACGGCAAAAGAAAAACTTATAGAAGAACTTTCAAGATATGCAGCCGGGGTCCTTCCCGATCAGGAGGGCAAGGAACTGAGTGAAGAAACAAAGCAATTGATCCGGAACGAGGCAATAAAAGATCTCGATGCTTTTTTGGATGTAAAAATAAAAAACATTCATAAACTCATCAAGAACGAACAGGCTTTAAAAGCAAAACTGGATAAAAAAAAGGAATGGCAGAAAGATACCTTCCAGAGGTTCAACATCTATTTCAGGATACAGCATATCATGCTGTTTTCGAGTGTTATCATCCTCATTATCACGGGACTCCCGATAAAATTCCCGAATTCCGCGGTTTCAAAGTTCGTGATGTCGATCATGGGCGGGATATCCACGCAGGGCATCCTCCACAGGATAGGCGCAGCACTGCTCATAGGATTTTATGTGTTCCATACCCTTTACACTATATTCCACAAAGACGGCCGGAGGGATTTTGTCCAGCTCTTACCGAAGCCCAAGGACATAAAAGATGTTTTTCAGATGATAAAATACTTTTTCGGCTTTGCCAAAGATAAGCCGAAATTCGACAGATTCAGCTATATAGAAAAGTTCGACTACTGGGCTGTCTACTGGGGCGGGATAGTGATGGTTGGTTCCGGACTCATTATGTGGTTCCATAATTTAGCGCTCAGCTATTTTCCAAAATACGTTTATGACATTGCACGGGAGGCCCACAGTGACGAAGCACTGCTTGCCACCCTGACCATCGTTATATGGCATTTTTACAACGTTCACTTTAATCCGAGCAGGTTTCCGGGCTCACTGGTATGGTGGCATGGTAAACTGACAAAAGAACAGATGATTGATGAGCACCCTCTCGAATATGAAAAAATCATGAAGGGGAAAGAGGGGAAAAATGTCTAATCGTTTCTCATCATTTTTAAAAAAACACAAGGTCATAACTGTATTTTCCGGTATCATTATTGCTTCCTGGATACTCTCCAATATTATATTTTTATCACTTTCAGGTTCTGTGAGAACATGCAAATCCTGTCATATCATGGAGCCCTATATCAATGAAACAAAGGCGTCCGTGCACAGCGGGATAAGCTGTACGACATGCCATAAATTGGGGTTCAATTTCTTTACCAGGGTATCTTTTGAGGAATTGACAGGGATCTACAATCCACGTCCAATAGCGATCGTAAGCGATAGTACCTGTCTGAAGTGCCATTCCCTGAAAGACATCAGCAAACCGGTATTCTACAAAAACATGGTATATTTCGATCACTCAAAGCATGTAGGAAAAAGCGTCAGGGAAATGCAGCTGACCTGCGAAACATGCCACCCGGCTGTTACGCACGGTTCGGAGCTTAAAATGGTTGATGAAGACGCATGCATATCATGCCATTTTATCGGTGCCCCGAGAGGAGAGGCCATAACAGGATGCCCGTCATGTCATGGCAGCCCCACAAAAACGGTTGACCTTCATGGTATGAGTTTCAACCACAAGTCGTATCTTACGAAAGGCATGCTGTGCAACCAGTGTCATCTCGATGTCATCACCGGCAAAGGCTCAGTCCCGCGCGACCGATGCCATAAATGCCATGAGGACAGGTCGTATAAATACAGCAATCCGGTGTTCGTCCACAATACCCATGTAACAAAAGAACATCTCACCTGCGATAAATGCCACACACCGATGCACCACGGAGAGATTCACATGATACAGGCGTTGGAAAGTAATTGCACGGATTGTCATCAGGACAGACACAATTATCAGAGAGAAATGTACATGGGCATAGGGGCCAAAGAGACTCCTCATATGCCGGATTCTATGTTTTTGAGCCAGGTAAGCTGCGAGGGATGTCATCCGAATAAGCTCTCAACAACTTCCTCTCAAAGGCTTACGAAATCCGAAAGCTTACAGGAGACCGCAAAGGCATGTATTGAATGTCACGGCAGGCCTTATGACAAACTTATGTACCACTGGATAGCAACCGGCAACACTATGCTCAACTATGTAAACTCTGTCTTGAATAAGGCAAACGCTTCAATAGACAGCGCGGGTATAAATCACGGTAAAAAAATGCAGGCAAAGAAACTGATACATGATGCAAGATTTAATGAGCGGATAGTATCGCTCTCCAGGCCGTCCCATAATATACGGTATACCCAGCAGATACTGATGAACTCTCTTAACCTTGTAGACAAGGCATCAACTATTGCAGGAATAGCTAAACTGACAAACAACAAACCGGTATCACTCCAGAGTGTAGGCGCATCATGCGCGCTCCTGTGCCATAACACGCTCGGTATGCCGAAAACTATCCGGTTCGAAACGCTCGGCGTAAATTTCCCCCATGATTTTCACATGAACCTCGGTATGGATTGTTCGGCATGTCATCCGACGGATCATTCCATGGCAAAGAACATAAAGATCGACACGTGCGCAAGCTGCCACCATCAGAATAAATCCACATCGAACTGCACCCTGTGCCACAGCAGTTCTGCATCGCTGTACAACGGCACTGTTCCCTTCCCCGATATCCCGCACACACCGAACGTAATGTCCGGGACCGTAAGCTGTTCGGACTGCCATGCCCAATTGGAACACGGAAAAATATATTCCGGTGTGAAGAAGAGGTGCATCGATTGTCATGTTCCGATGTACGGTAGCCTTCTCGATAAATGGAACACTATCTATGTAAACAAATATGAGCAGGCTGAACTGTTACTGAAGAATACGGCAATTACACTTGAGGGCATGGACAAGAGCACCGAAAAGTACAAACAAAAGAAAGCCCTGTATGATGACGCAGCAGCAAAGCTGTCTTTTATAGAAAAAGCCAACGGACTGCACAATATTATGGTAACAGAAAAGATACTCGACAGCGTTCTGCAGGAACTGAAGTAAACCTACTGATGAAGCAGAATTCCACGGGCATACCCTTGAGTGATTACTCCTTTGACTGAATATATAATGGTGCTTGAAGTGAGATTGCTTCGCTTTGCTCGCAATGACAACCCGTGAATATGTCATTACGAGGAGTCCCGCAAGTGCGGGACGACGAAGTAATCTCAGTTTTTATATCTAAACGGAAATCGACCCTTTCCGGAATGCTGTCTTCCCGATCAATGCATTTATGAGTACCGGTGTGCCCTTTCTTGATATTTCCACAGCCTGTTTCAACACAGCATCGATCCGGTCTTCCCGGTCGATCACAAAGCCCTTCGCTCCGAAACTCTCGGCGACACCATGGTAATCCGCATACCGTAATACCGTGGCCACGTCATCTTTCAGGTATTCCACCTGGTCTCTTGCTATCTGCGTCCAGCCTGCATCATTCCCGATGACAGCGATAACGGGGATTCCATGCCTCACCAGTGTATCAAATTCAATAAGGCTGTATCCGGCCGCCCCGTCGCCCCAGAGAAGCCATACATCCACTTCCGGTCTTAAAACCTTGGCACCCATGGCAAATCCTGCACCGACGCCCAGGGTACCAAACACACCGGGATCAAGCCATGTAAGCGGGCTGCCGGGGTGTAAAATGTAGGATCCTGTCGCAACAAAATCTCCGCCGTCGGCAACAACAATGCTCGTTTCATTCAATACACCGTTAATTTTTTCCAGCAGGAAGAGCGGATTTATATATGCTGTTTTCTCCGCTGCAAGTTTTTTGATCTCCTGGTCCCGCTCTTTTTCACGGCCGCTCAACACTTGTTTCCATTCATTGCGTTCGTTACCGTTTTTTGCAATTGAAGAACAGGCGATAAGGAATTCCGCGGGATCCCCGTAAACAGCGAGATCATGCCTGCGGTTAAGATTTAACTCGTGTTTGCTGCGGTTTATCGCAATCGTTTTTGCCCCGTGATTGATAGACCTCCCGTAGTTAAGACGGAAGTCGCACGGTTCCCCTGCCAGGACAACGAGATCCGCCTCTGCAAGCGCATTGTTCCGTTTATGATGGAACTGCAGGGGATGATTGCTTCCCAACAATCCGCGTGCCATACCCGTCAGGTACACGGGTATATTTATCATGCCTATTGCCTCTATAAGTTTATGGGTTAAATCCGGATTTAATAATGCCTGGCTCCCTACGATCAACAGCGGCCGTTTGGATTCCTCGATCAGCCGGACAGCCTTTGCAGGTGCCTGCTCATGGAAAGACGGTTTTGCAGGAGCAATACTTTTACGGACCATGGTATCAAGGTCGCAGGCATATATCTTATCAAGATGCCGGTTCAGATACCAGTTGGTTATTTTGTCCCGCAGTGAGGGGTTATCCCCGGTCGCACTTTTCACGCCGTACCATTGCCGAACCAATGCCTCATCGTACAGCAGGTCAATAGGACATTCTATAAAGACCGGCCCCGGGACCCCGGACACTGCAGATGCAAAGGCAGATTCAAGGACAGGGATAAAATCACAATTTTTCTTTATGGTAAATGCCTCTTTTACTGCGGAGCGGATGAGCGATAGTTGATCGATATCCTGGAGCGCTCCACTCCCCCTGAGTACGGTTGCCGAAGCTCCTCCGAATATGATGAGCGGGGACTGCGCCATCTTGGCGTTGATGAGTGCGGTAATACTGTTGGTTACGCCCGGCCCCGCGGTTACTGCCGCAACACCGGGAGCTCCGGTCAGCCTGCTGACCGCATCAGCGGCAAAAACAGCATTAACTTCATGACGAACATCGATAATCCTGATTCCGTTTTTTTTACTCTCCGATAGTATGGGTGATATATGCCCGCCGCATACGGTAAAAATAAACCTGACATCATGCTCTTTCAGTATTTTTGCAACGATAGCTCCGCCGTTCATAAAACCCTCTCTTCAAGATAGAAATAATCATAAATAAAACCCTATTCACCCAAAAATTGCAATAATAAGGGTTGGCAGGTCGTTCCAATTACAAAAGATAGCGGTTAACTTGATCCACTATCTCTAAAAATTACCGCCTCCGGGGAATTGCGGGCCTGTATACGGCCAGTATTGAGGACCTGTTATAATACCGGTTGGGTTCAATTCCGTTACAGTATTCCCGGTATTATCGGTAATCCAGATATTGTCTGAAATGTCTATTGCTATACCGACAGGGCTGCTGCCCACAGCGTAAGTCCCTATGGTAGTACCCGCTGAATTCAGTTCTGTCACACTGTTACTGCCGAAGTTTACTACCCAAACATTGCCCGAAGCGTCTATAGCTATTCCCATAGGATTGGTACCCACAGGGTAGGTCCCTATGGATGTACCTGAAGAATTTAACTCTGTTACATTATTATTTGTATTATTGGTGACCCAAACGTTGCCGGAACTGTCTATGGCTATATTCTCAGGATTTGTTCCGACAATATAAGTCCCCAAATTTGCGCCTATAGGGCTTAGCTTTGTCACCGTGCCACTGCCCTCATTGGCAACCCAGACATCCCCTGAACTGTCAATGGCTAAACCATACGGTATGTTGCCTACAGTATAATTTCCTACGATAGCACCTAATGTTGGATTTATTTTACTTACAGTATTACTGCCGGAATTTGCAACCCAGACATTCCCTGAACCGTCCACGGCAATGCCGTAAGGGTAGCTGTACACGGGATAAGTTCCTATGATTGAACCTGCAGGACTAAGTTTGGTAACACTGTCGCTGTAATAATTCGTGACCCAAATATTGCCTGAGCTGTCTATGGCAAAACCGACAGGGTACATGCCTACGGTGTAAGTGCCAATTGTTGTGCCTGCAGAGCCCAGTTCGGTCACCGTAGAACTGCCGTGGTTTGCAACCCATGCGTTGCCAGAGCTGTCTATTGTAATACCATAAGGGTGGCTGCCAACAGGATAAGTCCCAATAGTTTTACCAATAAGTAATTCCGTTACATAGGTACTGCCCTGATTGGTAACCCACACGTTACCGGAACTGTCTATTGCTATCCCCCATGAATAACTGCCAACTGTATAAGTACCTATGGTTGAACCGGTATTAGGGTTTAATTCAGTTACAGTCCAATTGGTCGAATTAACGATCAATACATTGCCAGAACTATCTATCGCGATACCAATAGGGCTTGCAGCAAAATAAGTCCCAATATTTGATCCGGTAGAGTTTAGTTTGGTTACATTATTACTGCCCGCATTTGCGACCCAGACATTGCCCGATCTGTCTATAGCTATGCCATAAGGGCGTGTTCCTACAGGATAAGTCCCGATGTTGGATCCAGAAGAGTTCAGTTCAGTTACATTATTACTGCCTGCATTGGTGACCCATACATTACCCGAACCGTCTATAGCTATGCCAACAGGGTAAGTGCCTACGGCATACGTTCCTATTGTTGTACCGGCAGAGCTTAGCTTGGTTACATTATTACTGCCATAATTAGCGACCCATACATTACTGGAACTGTCTATGGCTATGCTATAAGGGTTGCTACCTACACCATAAGTCCCTATGGTTGTGCCCGTGGGATTTAGTTCGGTAACATTATTGCTGCCCTCATTTGCGATCCAGGCATTGCCGGAATTATCTACAGCAATACCATAAGGGATACTGCCTACGCCATAAGTCCCTATAGTCGAACCGGAAAAGCTTAGTTCGGTTACATTATTACTGCCATCATTGGTAACCCAGATATTGCCTGAACCGTCTATTGCAATGCCCCATGGGTAAGTGCCTGCAGTAAAAGTATATTTACCCGGCGTTGCGAATACCTGGTTTGAATATCCGCTTTCACCGCCATTGTTAACAGCAGTCACTACGAAATAGTATGTAGTTCCATTACTCAGGCCTGTGACAGTATAGCTTGTTGTAGTGGTAAAACCTGTCTTTATCCAGGGTCCATTTACAGGATTAGTTGTATAGAAGACATTATAACTTCTTGCACCGGTCAATTCGGTTACATTATTACCATTATAATTAGTGATCCAGACATTGCCTGAACTGTCTATAGCTATACCGCCCATGGGGTAATTACCAACAGCATAAGTCCCTAATGTTGTACCATTCGGATTTAATTCTGTTACAGTATTATCACCGGCATTTGTAACCCACGCATCACCTGCATTATCTATAGTGATACTTCTGGGCGTATTACCTACAGCATAAGTACCAATAGTACTGCCGGTAGGGCTTAGTTCAGTTACATTATTACTGCCTGCATTGGCGACCCACGCATTGCCGGAATTATCTACAGCAATACCATAAGGGATACTGCCTACACCATAAGACCCTATGGTTGATCCGGCAGGACTTAATTTAGTTACAGAAGGGCTACCCCACTGATTAGTAACCCAGATATTACCGGATGGATCTATCACTATGTCATAAGGATTTGACCCTACGGCATACGTACCTATTGTTGAACCGGCAGAATTCAGTTCTGTTACATTATTGCTGGTATCATTGGCAACCCAAACATTGCCGGAACTGTCTATAGCAACGCTATAAGGGTTAGTACCTACAGCATACGTGCCTAAGGTTGATCCCGTAGAACTTAACTTGGTTACATTATTACCGTTATAATTAGTGACCCAAACATTGCCAGAACTGTTATCTATGACTATACCAGCAGGACTATTGCCAACAGGGTAAGTTCCTATAATTGAACCGACAGCACTTAATTTGGTTACTGTATTACTGGTATCATTAACAACCCAGACATTACCTGAAGCATCAATGGCAATACCCCATGGCCCATTGCCGACAGCATAAGTCCCTATGGGCGTGCCGGTAGAAGGCGACCATGTAAGCGTGACTTCGTTGTTACCTGCAGTGGCTGTTAAAATGGTCGGCGGGGCTGGTGTTATATGTGGAAACACATAAGGATTCGAATATGGGATATTCGGGTCAACAGTGTTTACCTCAACATTACCGGATGTTACATTTGTCGGTACTGTAGTCACAATAGATGTATTTGCCCATGTCTGGACAGTGGCAGAAATGCCTTTGAATGTTACAGAACCTTGTGTACTTAAAAAGTTATAACCGGATATAGTTACAGTAGAGCCACCTGATCCATTTGGTGGGGTAATGCCGGTTATCACGGGTACATTTGCGTATACGTAAACCCATGCAGCGAAGTTCGATGTTGCATAAAATCCGATTACCTTGTTGGCGGATCGCCCGCCCGCAGGTATGGTGTAAGTCGATCCTGCTGTGCCCGATGTAAAAATCCAGCCCCATGCTCCATAGGCAGGACTGTTTGTAAACCAGCCTGTACCAAGGTCTGTATCCGCAGCCGTAGGGCTGCCGGACATAATTGTGTATGCCTGCATTTCAACGCCTGTCCATGGGGCCGTGTCATTGTTAACGATGTAAACCGTGGCTGTTACCATGCTACCGTTAAATACTGCACTGCCTGTCTGAAATACACCTGCCTTGCCGGTTATGTTTTGTCCCGCTGATGGAGGCGTTACATTGATTGAGTTCATGCTTAATAAATGTGTGCCAGCATTATAGTTGATCCGATACGCTGCAACAGGCTTTTGTAGTTTGTATAACTGATTATGGTTATCCGATGAAACGCAGCCGGCAAACATAGACGAAATGAACATTAAAGAAGCTGTTCCTATAAGTGATATATACTTTCTCATCTTTCCCTCATTTGTCATGTATTTGAAAAAGTATAATATAATTAATTATTTATA
>DAHXOM010000305.1 GCA_027364825.1 bacterium
GTTGCAAGGCTGAAAGCACACAGTACCTCCGATGCATCAATGGGCATGCTGAAAGAAGCGGATCTATATCTGACCATGGATTATCTTGCACTGGATAAAACAGAAGATGCCCAAAAGACCGCTGACGAGTATCTCTGTCTATCGGGCACACCGGTACTTGAATCGAACCTTTGGCCCCCAAACCTCGTCAATCTTGTGAAAGACCGCAGGAGAGGCCTTCAATCCGGTTTCATTCGTGTAACTGTTACAACAAATCCTCCCGAAGCAGATGTTGCTATCGATGGAAATAGCGCCGGAACATCCCCGGTACATACAGACCTGCTGCCCTGTACCCACTATCTCAGAGCGAGCAAGCCGGCATACCTCACGAAAAACGCACTGTTCACGGTATCCCGCGGTACGGGATCGGCAGACGTCGAGCTTGCTGCAGACCCTTTAACAATGCCTGATAATGCTTTATCCATGGAGCAAATGAAATATCTGTTCAACAGATATAAGGTGGATGATATTTTACTGTTATCCGGCACAATAACGCAATCAACCCTGCAAAATGCTCTATGGATAAAAGCAACGCTTATACACCCCATGGTAAATACGCCTTCATCCGTTACATTTGCATACAAAGATAATGATCAGGCATCTGAGGAGCTTGTCAGGTTCATTCAGCCGGCACCGGATGTTCATTTACAATCAGGTGCTTTGATAAAGCCTATTGATATCAGGTCATCCGACGTGCAGAGTGACAATCAAAAGACAGCATCTGCTTCATGGTATAAAAATAAATGGTTATGGGCCGCGGGTGCGGCAATTATTTCAGGCAGCATAATATATGCGGCAACAAAGGACAATGCCCATCCATCGTCAACAACAGGAAGCCTGTCCGTAACATGGTGAGACCATGTCTAAAGAAAAACAGAATGAGAAAACCGTTATACTGCAGGACATGCACGAACACATACAGGAAACAACCGCTTCTGTGCATGAACCGCATCAACGTATCCCTGGAGGGTTAGATAGAAAGAAACGGAAAAGCTCTCTGCTGCGGGTGGTCCTTCTTACAGCTGTCGCTCTTTTATCCGCAGTGCTGGGAGGGTATGCAGTGTACGAGTACAGAGAGCAACGCGCTTTGACCGAAAAACTTACGGACGCAGTCCGGCAGGACAGATTAAGACAGGCGCAGGAGATAATGCGGGAAATACGGAAGCACGGGTATACATCCGTCAGCTTGACAGTTCTGGAAAAACAGCTCATCACGATGAAGGAACTCAGCGATGCATGGGATAGGGTACAGCACTATTATAATCTCGGCATGTACAAGGAAGCGCGCAACGCTGTTGCGGCATTCACATCGAATACCGCGTATCGCGACAGGGCAGGTCTTCTGCTCGAGGATATGAGGACAAAAGAATTGAATACAATGCTGAAGTCGGCTGGGTTGCTGTATGCACAGGGGAATAGAGATAAGGCAACTCTATTGATACATCAGGTGCTGGAGTTGGATCCATCAAACCGGGATGCACAAGCACTGCTGGCCATGGTAAAACCGGTTTTACCCCGACTCAAGAAAAATAGACGCAGGGTAAATAC